>CAZFFB010000307.1:0-2774 GCA_964517735.1 uncultured Pseudomonas sp. | reverse complement strand
CCATTGTGGTCAGTAGCCTGTGGGTGCCGGATGCAGCCTCTGCCGACCGCTGTACTGCGCCGCCTCGGGGTGGCCTGCTGCAGCAGCTGCGGGCGCCGGGGGTGTGGGCCTTCCTGCTGGCCGTGGCGCTGATGCAGTTCAGTCATGGCCCGTACTACACCTTCATCACCCTGTACCTTGAGGGGCTGGGGTATGGCCGCAGCTTGATCGGCATGCTCTGGGCGCTGGGGGTGCTGGCAGAGATCCTGCTGTTCATGCTGATGGCCCGTGTACTGGTGCATTTCTCGCTTCGCCAGGTGCTGCTGGTCAGTCTGCTGCTGGCCAGTCTGCGCTGGCTGCTGCTGGGGCAGCTGGCCGAGCAGCTGATGGTGCTGCTGCTGACCCAGCTGCTGCACGCCGCGACCTTTGGCAGCTTTCATGCTGCCTGCATCCACTTCATCCGCCAGCGTTTTGCTCGTCACCAGCAAGGGCAGGGTCAGGCGCTTTACGCCACCCTGTCCGGGGTAGGCGGTGCGCTGGGCGCCTTGTACGCCGGCCATGCCTGGCACTGGATGGGCGCTGCATCTACCTTTGCACTGGCCAGTCTGGCGGCCTTGCTGGCCGCGCTGGTCGTGCTTCGCTACCTGCCGGCCGACACGGTCGATACCCCTTCACCCGCACGCTGAGCGCCGGCAGGCTGTTAGCGTTGTATCGCCGCCCGGCATCCCTGGAACGAGAGATCATTCGATGAGCAGCCTGACCGTCTACCACTACCAGCAGCCCGAGCAGCCGGAGAAGATTCTGAACCATGCCGAGGACATCGCCCGTCTGCTGGGGGATCTGGGCATTCATTTCGCTCAGCAGGCTGACGTATCGTGGCCGGCCCTCGAGGCGGAGATGGCCGACTGGCAAGCCTTGCTGCGGGCGCTGGGTGGCTCTGTGCTGGAGGCTTCGCACCCGCTTCAATGGTGCACCGGCAGCCGCCAGACACCGCTGGCCGCCGCACTGATCGAGCGCGAGGGGCGCGAGCAGCAGGCTGAACAGGCGCGTGCCTGCTTGCTGGTCGGTGGCCGTGTGCTCTGCGCGCTGCAAGCCGGCGAGCGGGTCTATGCCCTGCGGGCAGGGCCTGGTGATCTGCTGGTGATTCCGGCGGGCATGCGGCACTGGTTCGATTTTGGTGAGGAGCCCCATTGCACACTGCTGTTGCAGCAGGTTCCGCTGCAGGCGGCCGGCGAGTCAGCAGACGGCCTGGCGTCTCGCTTCCCAGGTCTTGATGACTGAGCCACGCTGAAGGCTGCGCTCAGCGTGGCTCCAGATACGGCGCCAGCTGTTCGAGCAGCTCGGCGCGGCGGTAGCTGCGCCGGGCCCGCACCTGCAGCAGGGGCAGACCGGCCTCAGTGCAGGCGGCTTCAAGGAAGGCATCCCGCGCCCGGCGCTCGGGGCGGTCATGTGAGGCATCGTTGAGTTCGATGACGCACAGCACGCTCAGGTCCTGGCGATCGCAGAGCACGAAGTCGAAGTGCTTGGCAGCAATCTTGTTGAATGCCTGCCACCAGTTCTGGCGAGGCAGCTGGCGGCGCGGGGTCAATACATCGGCGACCCGCACCTTGCCAAAGATCAGCGCCCGTCCGGCGACGGCCTGCTGCAGCGCCAGCAGAAAGGCCTGTTCACCACGGGTGAACAGAAAGGGCAGGCGTTCATAGGTAGTGGCGCGGCGCCGGCGATGCAGCAGAAGCAGGAGCAGCAGCAGTGCCAGCAGTGCGAGGCTGCCGATCAGCAGAGGGGACAGAGAAGGCATGCAGCAAAGGAGCCTTGTAAGAGAGGACAGCAAAAGGGCCGCGCATTATCACAGAGCAGATCGCAGAAGTCCGCTGTTGCGGGCGCTGTGGTGCTATGTTCAGAGAGTGTCGTGCCGCCGATGGTGCCATGAGGTCATGTTCAATGAACTGCGCGTCGCCACCGCTTCTGCGCGTCGCGGGAGCGGCCCTGGTCGCGGCAGGGGCAGCGAGTGAGGTGTGATGAAACTGGGAAATCGTGGTCGCTGGCTGACCTGGCTGTTGAGCGGGCTGTTGATGCTGGCAACGGCCGGGGTGCTGATCGCCTTCCTGACGACCGAGGCGCGGCGTATCGAGGCCCTGCGCCTGCACCAGGTCCATGAGTCGCTCAGCCAGCTCAAGCTGAGCAGTCACGAGCTGACAGCCGCACTGCGCAACTATGTGGTGACGGGGGATGAGGAGCAGGCGCGGATCTTCATGGCAGAAAAGAATCTGCTCGAGCGCCGCGACGAGCTCGAGCGGCTGCTGAAGGTGCTGGGATTGCCCCCCGCCGAGCAGGCGCTGATGGACAGCGCGCACCATGAGGCCGAGGTGCTGCTCGAACTGGGCTGGCAGGCCTTTTCCGCCGCCAGTGGCGGCTTCCGAAACAGCGCCATCGACTGGGTATTCGGCTCGCGCTACGAGACGAGCCGCCGTGCACTGCTTGAGCCCTTGCATGCGCTCAACCTCTGGCTGGTGGCTGAAGAGCAGCGTCGCCTGCAGCGTCTGGAGCGCTCAGCGCAGCAGGCCATGCTGGCAGCGATACTGCTGCTGGGCGGCAGCCTGCTGCTGATCCTGCTGGTGCTGCGCAGCTTCTATCAGCGACGGGTACTGCAGCCCTTGGTCGAGATGACCGAAACCACCCGCCAGCTGCTGACCGGGGACACGCTGGTGAGCTACGGGCATGCCCGCGAAGTCTCCGAGATCGGTGATCTGAGTCGGGCACTGATCCGTTTCCAGGACACGTTGCGCGAGCTGGAT
>CAZFFB010000306.1:0-2777 GCA_964517735.1 uncultured Pseudomonas sp. | reverse complement strand
AACAGCCCATCACCGGACAGGCCATTGCGCTCAAGCAGACTGCGCAGTTGCTGGAGCGCCTCGACCTGGATCTGGCGCACCCGCTCGCGGGTCAGGCCGATGCTGCGCCCGACCTCCTCAAGGGTTGCCGGCTCACAGCCGCGCAGTCCGAAGCGGCGCACCACCACCTCACACTGCTTGTCGGGCAGGCTCGACAGCCACTGATCGAGGCTGGCGTGCAGCTGCGCATCCTGCAACAGCTCGAACGGATCACTGGATTGCTGCTCGCTCAGGGTATCGAGCAGGGTACGCTCGCTGCCCTCGCCCAGGGTCGCATCCACCGAAGCAATCCGCTCGTTGAGGCCGAGCAGGCGGTTGATGTCCTCCACCGAGCGATCCAGCAGGTTGGCCACTTCCTCGGCGGTCGGCTCATTGTCGAGCTTCTGGGTCAGCTCACGGGCAGCACGCAGGCACAGGTTGAGTTCCTTGACCACATGCACCGGCAATCGAATGGTGCGGGTCTGACTCATCAGAGCCCGCTCGATGGTCTGACGGATCCACCAGGTGGCGTAGGTGGAGAAGCGAAACCCCCGCTCCGGGTCGAATTTCTCCACCGCGCGGATCAGGCCAAGGTTGCCCTCCTCGATCAGATCCAGCAGCGACAAGCCACGGTGGTTGTAGCGGCGGGCGATCTTCACCACCAGGCGCAGATTGCTCTCGATCATCCGCTGGCGACCCGCCGGATCACCGCGCTGAGCCAGGCGGGCAAAGTGCACCTCTTCCTCGGCACTGAGCAGCGGCGAGAAGCCGATCTCGTTGAGATAGAGCTGGGTGACATCGACCGGATCATGTCCGTCGGACGCGCGCGCAGGGCGTGGGCGCGGCACAGGACCCGGCAGGGCCGGGCCATCCTCAAGGAGCGAGGGCTCATCCTGTCCTGTCCTTGCCCTCTGCTGACCATTGAGATCCGAAGCATCCGTCATCGTGGCGTCCTTTGCTGTGTTCTTGTCGTTTTTATCCAGGTACCCGGGCGGCTTTCCTGCCAGAGCGGGCGAGCGGCCTTGATCGCGCCGTCAGCGACGGGGCAGATACTGCAACGGATCGACCGGTTTGCCCTGACGGCGGATCTCGAAGTGCAGCTTGACCCGGTCGGTATCGGTGGAGCCCATTTCAGCAATCTGCTGGCCAGCCGTGACCCGCTGTCCTTCTTTCACCAGCAGTCTGCGATTGTGCCCGTAGGCACTGACGTAGGTGTCGCTGTGCTTGATGATGATCAGCTCGCCATAGCCACGCAGGCCGCTGCCAGCATACACCACACTGCCCGCCAGGGAAGCGAGCACCGGCTGACCGGCTTCGCCGGCGATATCGATGCCCTTGTTCAGCCCGCTGGCGGCCGAAAAGCCCTCGATCACCGTGCCGCTGGCCGGCCAGGCCCAGCCGGTCGGCGAGCCGGCGGCCGGCTTGACCGAAGCCGGGGCGCTGGCCTGTGGCCTGATAGCGGCCGCCTGGGCATTTGCGCTGCGCGCCGCACTGGTCGCGCGACTGCTCGGGCTGCTCTGCACAGCCGCCTGCGCCACGCCACGTCCGACCCGCAGCACCTGACCGACGTGGATGGTGTAGGGCGCGGCAATGCCGTTCTGCGCGGCGAGGCTGCGCCAGTCCTGGCCGTAGCGGCTGGCGATCGAGTAGAGCGTCTCGCCGCGTTGTACACGGTGCTGGCCTTGCCCGGCGACGGTGGTGCCGCTGTCGATCGTGTTGCTGCTGCCGGTACGGGTGGCGCAGCCGCTCAGCAGCAAGCCCAGCAGCAGCAGGACAGTGCCCAGCAGCATGCGCCGGCCGGGAAGATTCAGCGCAGACAGGCAGATCAGGTCGCTTGCAGACTTCACGGTTTGCTTACCTCGTTGCAAAAGGATAGGCGGTGGGCCAGGTATTCCAGCCCCAGCACCAGAACAATAGCCGCCAGCGCCAGCGCCAGCGCCGGCCACAACTGCGGGTCCTGCGCGGTCAGCTCGGCATAGCGCCCCGGCAGGACCGCCTGCTCCAGCAGGGGCTGCTGCAGGCCATGGCGATCGGTGCGCCAGCTCAGGGTTTCCTTCCAGGGCCAGACCTTGTTCAGTGAGCCGATCATAAGGCCGGTGAGAAAGTTCAGCGTCAGGTTGCGAGCATGCGTCAGCAACCAGCTGAGCAGATGGGCAACGCTCAAGAGCCCGGCGATGCAGCCAGCCGCAAACAGCCCCAGCACGCCCAGATCCAGGTGGATCAGCGCCTCGAGAATGAAGCCATACAGCCCCATCAGCACCAGCAGGAAGCTGCCGGAAATCCCCGGCAGGATCATCGCGCAGATGGCAATCGCCCCGGCCAGCACCAGGCTGAGCGGATCATGCCCCCACTGCATCGGCGCCGCCACGGTGATCCACCAGGCCAGTGCCACGCCCAGCAGCAGACTGACGATGCCCGGCAGATGCCAGCGGCTGACCTGCCGGCCGACCAGCCAGACCGAGACCAGGATCAGGCCGAAGAAGAAGCTCCACAGCAGGATCGGCTGATGCACCAGCAGCCAGCCGATCAGCCGGGCCAGACTGAGCACGCTGCACAGCACCCCGCCCAGCAGCACCAGCAGGAAACGGGCATTGGCCGTCTGCCAGGCCTCGCGGACCCGCCCGCGCAGCAGCTGGCGCAGGGCCAGCGGCACCTGGGCGATCGAGCGCAGCAGCTCGTCATAGATGCCGGTGATGAAGGCGATGGTACCGCCGGAGACGCCGGGCACCACATCGGCAGCGCCCATGGCCATGCCCTTG
>CAZFFB010000305.1:0-2777 GCA_964517735.1 uncultured Pseudomonas sp. | reverse complement strand
CCCTGCTGGCGGCGCTGCACGGGCAGGGGTATCCGCTCACGGCCGCCAGCCGTCAGGCACCGCCACAGCAGGGGGCCAGCCTGCGGTACTGGCCGGTGCAGCGTCTGGATGGGCATAGCGACTGGCGTGGGGCACTGCAGGGCGTCGAGGTGGTAGTGCACTGCGCCGCTCGCGTGCATGTCATGAACGAGCGTGGCGCTGATCCGCTCGCCGCCTTCCGGCAGGCCAATGTCGAGGCAACGCTGGCCCTGGCCCGTCAGGCGCAGGCGGCTGGCGTGCGCCGCTTCATCTTCCTGAGCTCGATCAAGGCCCATGGCGAGGCCTCGCGCCCCGGCCGGCCCCTGCGTGCCGATGACCCGCCCGCCCCATGTGATCCCTACGGACAATCCAAGCTGGAAGCCGAATGGGCGCTGCAGGCACTGGCCGCCGAGACCGGGCTGGAGCTGGTGATCATCCGTCCGGTGCTGGTCTACGGGCCGGGGGTGCGGGCCAATTTTCGCAGCCTGCTGCGGGCCGTGGCCCGCGGCTGGCCGCTGCCGCTGGGCGCGCTGGGCAACCGGCGCAGCCTGCTGGCGCTGGATAACCTGGTCGACCTGATCCGTGTCTGCCTGACCCATCCGGCAGCAGCCGGTGCCACACTGCTGGCCAGCGACGGCGAAGACCTCTCGCCGCGCGAACTGGTACGGCGCCTGGCCCGTGCGCTGGAGCGCCCGCCGCGCCTGCTGCCGGTGCCGGCCGGGCTGCTGACGGCACTCCTTGTGCTGCTGGGACGGCGTGGCGTGGCAGAGCGGCTGTGCGGCACACTGCAGGTCGATATCAGCGCGACCTGCCGGCGCCTGAACTGGCAGCCCCCGGTGACGGTCGATACCGCCTTGCAACGCACCGTCCGCGATTACCTGGAACATTCCTGAGTTGAATACCCTCTGGCTTTTGCTGCCCGCTGTGGCCTTGCTGTCTGTGCTGCTCACCGGCCTTCTGCGTCGTTACGCACTGCGTCACCTGCTCGATCTGCCCAGCGCGCGCAGCTCGCACAGCGTACCGACACCCCGCGGTGGCGGAGTGGCCATCGTGCTGGCCTTCTTCAGCGGCCTGCCGCCCGTGTGGGCAGCAGGCTTGATCGACAGCGCGCTGCTGCTGGCGCTGCTCGGCGCGGGGGGCAGCATGGCCCTGCTCGGCTTTGTCGACGACCACCGTCCGCTGCCGGCGCGCGTGCGCCTGGTCGGTCATGGGCTGGCCGCCCTGTGGGTGCTGTACTGCCTGGGAGGGCTGCCACCGCTGCCGCTGTGGGGGATGTCCCTGGAGCTGGGCGCCGCCGGCTGGGTGCTGGGTCTGCTGTACCTGGTCTGGCTGCTCAATCTGTACAACTTCATGGATGGCATCGATGGCATCGCCAGCCTCGAGGCGCTGAGCGTGTGTCTGGGCGGCGTGCTGCTGTTGATGCTGACCGGCGGTGAGGGCAGTGCAGTGCTGTTGCTGCTGGCGGCGGCGGTGGCGGGTTTTCTCTACTGGAACCTGCCGCCGGCGCGGATCTTCATGGGCGATGCGGGCAGCTGCTTTCTCGGCATCAGCCTGGGCGTATTGTCCCTGCACGCCGCCGCCCAGCAGCCGGTGCTGCTGTGGAGCTGGCTGATCCTGCTGGGGGTATTCATCGTCGATGCCAGCTGGACCCTGCTGCGCCGCTTGCTGCGAGGCGAGGTGCTTTATAAAGCACATTGCAGTCATGCCTATCAGCGCGCGGCGCGGCGCTGGGGCAGCCATCGCCGGGTGAGCATCGCGGTGACACTGATCAATCTGCTCTGGCTGTTGCCGCTGGCTCTGCTGGTGGCCACGGGCTGGCTCGAGGGGTTATCTGGTCTGCTGTTAGCTTGGTTGCTACTACTTTTTCTGGCCATTTTGTTGGGTGCTGGACGCATGGAGGACCGTGAATGTTGAATCGTCTGGAGGCCCTGCGCAGCCATCTGCTGGCCCTGCCACGCAGCCGCAAGCGCCTGCTGCAGGTGGTCGTCGACCTGCTGCTGGTCTGGCTGGCGCTGTGGCTGGCCTTCGTGCTGCGCCTTGGCGGCAGCGAGGGGGTCGAACCGCTGGGCGGGCATGCCTGGCTGTTCGTGCTGGCGCCGCTGCTGGCCATCCCGCTGTACATCCGCAGCGGCCTGTACCGGGCGGTGCTGCGCTATGTAGGCAACGACGCCCTGTGGACCCTGCTGCGCACCATCAGCCTCTCGGCGCTGCTGCTGGCCCTGGCCATTTACTGGTACCAGGATGCGCCCGCCTTCGTGCCGCGCTCGCTGGTGTTCAACTACTGGTGGCTGAGCCTGTGCCTGGTGGGCGGGCTGCGCCTGCTGATGCGCCAGTTCTTTCTCGGCAACTGGCTGGATGCCGGTCTCGGTCTGGTGAGCCGTACCGCGCGCCAGCATCCTTTGCCGCGGGTGGCCATCTATGGCGCTGGCGCTGCCGGCAATCAGCTGGTGGCGGCGCTGCGCCTTGGGCGCGCCATGCAGCCGGTGGCCTTCATCGATGACAATCCGGGCATCCAGCATCAGCTGATTGCCGGCCTCAGGGTCTACGCCCCGGCGCAGATCACCGAGCTGCTGGAGGATCTGCAGCCGGCCGAAATCCTCCTCGCCATCCCCTCGGCCAGCCGTGCCCGGCGCCGGGAAGTGCTCAATGCCCTGGAGCGCTACGCGGTGCCGGTGCGCTCGATGCCAGGCTTCATGGACCTGGCCAGTGGCCGGGTCAAGGTCGATGACCTGCAGGAGGTCGACATCGCCGACCTGCTC
>CAZFFB010000304.1:0-2795 GCA_964517735.1 uncultured Pseudomonas sp. | reverse complement strand
CCAGGTAGCCGGCGGCCAGGGCGATGAGGTGGCCCGGCCAGCCGGGGCGGGAAATCCAGTGCATGACAGCTCCTTGAATGAGGCGGTGGCGCAGCTTAAAGCAGCCATGGCGCCAGCGGCCAGCCAGCCGCGGTTCGGTACGCCGCCACCGGCAAATCTGCGACAATCGCCGCCCTCCGACGATTTAGCCGATGCCTGCCCGATGAGTGATGCCGTTCCTGCCCTCGACCTGCTGCTGCACAACCTTGACCAGGCGTTCAATGCTGACCGCCACCGCCTGCGTCGCCAGCTCCTTGAGCTGCGCAAGCGCCCGGATGAGGCTAGGCTGGCGCAGTGGCTGGCGCGCTTCCAGGCCTCCTGCGCTCGCGTTGAGGCGCGCCGCGCCAGCGTGCCGCGCATCCGTTACGACGACGCCCTGCCGATCGCCGCGCGGCGCGAGGAGATCCGCGCGGCCATCGAGCAGCACCAGGTGGTGGTGATCGCCGGCGAGACCGGCTCGGGCAAGACCACCCAGCTGCCGAAGATCTGCCTGGAGGCCGGCCGTGGGGTATTCGGCCTGATCGGCCACACCCAGCCGCGCCGCCTCGCCGCGCGCAGCGTCGCCACCCGGGTCGCCGAGGAGCTGGGCACGCCGCTCGGCGAGCTGGTCGGCTACCAGGTGCGCTTCGAGGACCACAGCGGCGAGCAGTCGCTGGTCAAGCTGATGACCGATGGCATCCTGCTCGCCGAAACCCAGCACGACCGCTTCCTCGAGAAGTACGACACGCTGATCGTCGACGAGGCCCACGAGCGCAGCCTGAACATCGACTTCCTGCTCGGCTACCTGAAGAACCTGCTGCCGCGCCGTCCCGACCTCAAGGTGATCATCACCTCGGCGACCATCGATCTGGAGCGCTTCTCCAAGCACTTCAATGATGCGCCGATCATCGAGGTCTCCGGGCGTACCTACCCGGTGGAGACCTGGTACCGGCCGCTGGCCGCTGAGCTGGACGAGAACGGCGAGCCGCTGTTCGATGACCTGTCGGTGGACCAGGGCATCCTGCGCGCCCTCGAGGAGATCGAGGCGCACGAGCGCTCGATCGGCAAGCGCCCGGGCGACGTGCTGGTGTTCCTGCCCGGCGAGCGCGAGATCCGCGAGGCCGCCGAGGTGCTGCGCAAGGCCAACCTGCGCCACACCGAGGTGCTGCCGCTGTACGCGCGCCTCACCCCGGCCGAGCAGCAGAAGATCTTCAGGCCCGCCTCCGGGCGCAAGATCGTGCTGGCCACCAACGTCGCCGAAACCTCGCTGACCGTGCCGGGCATCCGCTACGTGATCGACTCCGGCACCGCGCGGATCAGCCGCTACAGCTACCGCGCCAAGGTGCAGCGCCTGCCGGTGGAGGCGGTGTCGCAGGCCAGCGCCAACCAGCGCAAGGGCCGCTGCGGCCGGGTCGAGCCGGGCATCTGCATCCGCCTGTACAGCGAGGAGGACTTCCTCGGCCGCCCCGAATTCACCGATCCGGAGATCCTGCGCACCAACCTGGCCGCGGTGATCCTGCAGTTGCTGCATCTGCGCCTCGGCGACATCCAGGACTTCCCGTTCATCGAACCGCCGGAAGGCAAGGCGATCAGCGACGGCTTCAACCTGCTGCAGGAGCTGTCCGCGGTCGGCCGCGACAACCGCCTCACCGAACTGGGCCGCCAGCTGGCGCGTCTGCCGATCGACCCGCGCCTGGGGCGCATGCTGCTGGAGGGCGCGAAGCAGGGCAGTCTGGCCGAGGTGCTGATCATTGCCAGTGCGCTGTCGGTGCAGGACCCGCGCGAGCGGCCGATGGAGCGCCAGCAGGTCGCCGACCAGGCCCACGCGCAGTGGAAGAACCCCGATTCCGACTTCGCCGCGCTGATCAACCTGTGGCACGGCTTCGAGGCCCAGCGCCAGGCGCTGGGCGCCAATGCGCTGCGCAACTGGTGCCGCAAGAACTTCCTCAACTACCTGCGCCTGCGCGAGTGGCGCGACGCCCACCGCCAGCTGCTGCTCACCTGCCGTGATCTCAAGCTGCCGCTGAACAAGCTGGAAGTGCCGGAGCCGGTCGCCGCGCCCGTGGTGACCGGAGAGCTCGACCAGCGTGCCCGCCAGGCCATTGCCGCCCAGGACGAGCGCCAGCAGGTCGCGCAGACCCTGAAGAACTACGCCGCCGTGCACAAGGCGCTGCTCGCCGGCCTGCTCAGTCAGATCGGCCAGAAGACCGAGGAGGGTGACTACAACGGCGCCCGCCAGCGGCGCTTCTGGCTGCACCCGGGCAGCAGTATCGGCCGCAAGCGTCCGCAGTGGGTAATGGCCGCCGAACTGGTGGAAACCACCAAGCTGTTCGCCCGCATGGTGGCGAAGATCGACCCGGACTGGATCGAGCCGCTGGCGCCGCACCTGGTGAAGAAGAACCATCTGGAGCCGCACTGGGAGAAGAAGCGCGGCCAGGTGGTGGCCTTCGAGCAGGTGACCCTGTACGGGCTGATCATCGTCGGCCGCCGGCCGGTGCACTACGGACCGATTGAGCCAACTGCGGCAAGGGAGCTGTTTATCCGCGAAGGTCTGGTGCGCGGCGAGATCAACAGCCGCGCCAAGTGCCTCACCGCCAACCGCCAGCTGCTCGAGAAGCTCGACGAGCTGGAAGCCAAGGCGCGCCGCCGCGACATCCTCGCCGACGAGGAAACCCTGTTCGCCTACTACGACGCGCGCCTGCCGGCGGACATCTACCAGACCGCCAGCTTCGAGAGCTGGTACAAGCGCGAGAGCGCGAAAAATGCGCAGCTCGTGA
>CAZFFB010000303.1:0-2820 GCA_964517735.1 uncultured Pseudomonas sp. | reverse complement strand
GAACGGCCAGCCGCCGACCGGGTCAGGCGCCCGGTCGGGGCACCTCAAAAAAGCCGGTTCAGCCCATCGAACGCCGCCACCCGATAGGCTTCAGCCATGGTCGGGTAGTTGAAGGTGGTGTTGATGAAGTACTTGATGCTGTTGGCCTCGCCTTCCTGGTTCATGATCGCCTGACCGATGTGCACGATCTCCGAGGCCTGATAACCAAAGCAGTGCACCCCCAGCAGCTGCAGGGTCTCGCGATGGAAGAGGATCTTCAGCATGCCGGCGCGCTCGTTGGAAATCTGTGCACGGGCCATCGACTTGAAGAAGGCCTTGCCGACCTCGTAAGGCACCTTGGCCTGGGTCAGCTCCTGCTCGGTCTTGCCGATCGAGCTGATTTCGGGAATGGTGTAGATGCCGGTCGGCACATCCTCGACAAAATGCCAGCCTTCATAGCCGACGTGCTCAGCCATGTTGGCCGCTGCCGAGCGGCCCTGATCATAGGCAGCACTGGCCAGGCTCGGCCAGCCGATCACATCACCGGCGGCGTAGATGTTCGGCACGCTGGTGCGGTAGTGACGATCAACATCGACCTGGCCACGGCTGTTGGCCTCAAGACCGATCGTTTCCAGCGCCAGCTTGTCAGTGTTGCCGGTACGCCCGTTGCACCACAGCAGGGCATCGGCCTTGATCTTCTTGCCCGACTTCAGATGCAGGATCACCCCGCTGTCGGTGCCTTCGATGCGCTGGTATTCCTCATTGTGACGAATCAGCACATTGTTGGTGCGCAGGTGATAGCTGAGGGCGTCAGAAATTTCGCGGTCAAGGAAGCTGAGCAGCTGATCACGGGTATCAATCAGGTCGACCAGTACGCCCAGACCACTGAAGATCGACGCATACTCGCAGCCGATCACTCCAGCGCCATAGATGATGATCTTGCGCGGCGTGTGGCTGAGATTGAGGATGCTGTCACTGTCGTAAATGCGCGGGTGGCTGAAATCGACGTCGGCCGGACGATAGGGGCGCGAACCGGTGGCAATCACGACCTGCTTGCTGATCAGGGTCTCCACCACGCCGTTATGCCCCATCACCTCGATGGTATTGGCATCGGCAAAGCTGGCAGTCCCAACGAACAGATCGACCCGGTTGCGGGCGTAATAGCTGGTACGTGAGGCCACCTGCTTGGCAATCACCTTTTCCGCGCTCTTGAGCACGTCGGGGAAGGAAAACCAGCGTGGCTCACCGATCTGGCGGAACATCGGATTAGTATTGAACTGCAGGATCTGGCGGACCGAATGACGCAGGGCCTTGGAGGGGATGGTTCCCAGATGGGTGCAGTTGCCGCCGACCAGCTTGCGGCTGTCGACCACCGCCACCTTGCGCCCGCTCTTGGCGGCGCTCATCGCCGCCCCCTCGCCTGCCGGGCCCGCGCCCAGTACCACCACGTCGTAGTTGTAGACGGCCATCTGCCACTCCTTATCAACAAACTGCAACCCGACTGGCGGGCTGTACAGGGCGTCCCGCTGCCTGGCAGCGGGACGCACAAATGACAACGGGGGCAGTTGCCTGCCCCCGTCAAGGTTGTTCAGCGGTTGCGAGCCGCGTCGAAGGTCTGCACCGCAGCGCGCTTGCCAACCTCCTCGCCGGCTTCCTCGCACTTCTTGGTATCACCGCCGCAGATCGGGCATTCATCCTTCTCGATGCCAAGATTGGCGATACCGCCGCAGGAGCCAGCGATCGGTTTGCGCCCCATCAGGACGCCCACCGACATGGCCAGCACCACCAGCAACATGAACATAAACACCAGCAACCAGGTCATGGGGTCTCCTACTGCGCCGGGAACAGCGCATCGAATGCGGGGCTGGCCTGCGTGACAAAGCCCTCGCCAACACGTTGCACAAACAGTGCCGCCAGACCCTCCCGCTCAGCGTAAGCCATGCCCTGCTCTGGCCCCAGGACCATCAGCAGGGTGGAAAGCGCATCAGCCTGCAGCGTTTGCGCATGCACCACGCTCACTGATGCCAGGGTGTGACTGATCGGGCGACCGCTGCGCGGATCGAGGGTATGGGAATAACGCCGGCCATCGCGCTCAAAATAGTTGCGATAGTCACCCGAGGTCGATACGCCCAGCCCGTCCAGCGCAAGAATACGCTGAGCAACGCGCTGATCATCGCGCGGTGCCTCGACGGCAATGCGCCAGGCACTGCCATCGGGCTTGCGGCCCCGGGCCTTGAGCTCGCCAGTCGCCTCGACCAGATAACGGGTCACCCCCTGAGCTTCCAGCCAGCCCGCCATCCGGTCGACTGCATGACCGGCCGCAAGGCTGTTGAAGTCCAGCTGCACGTCTGCGGACTTGCACAGCTGCTCGCCCTCGATGGACAGGAACTGGTGCCCCGTGTGCTCACGCGCCTCGGCAATCGCCTGCTCATCGGGAACCTGCCCATCCTGCCCACGCGGACCAAAGCCCCACAGCTTGAGCAGCGGATCCAGCGTCAGATCGAAGGCGCCGGCGCTGGCATGATTGAGCTGCTCACCAACCCGCACCAGTTCCAGGACCGCCTCCGGCATGGCCTGACAGGTACCGGCCGGCGCACGGTTGAAGCCTTCGAGCAGCGAGTCTTCGCGGTAGGTGGACATCTGCACGTCGATCTCGGCCAGGATGCCCTCGATACCTTCCTGCAGCCTGGCGAGCGCAGGGGTCGCGGCCGTGCGCACATATTTGACGCTGTAACTGCTGCCCATGGCCGGGCCTGCGAAGCTCTCCAGCGACTCGGAAGACAGACAGCCGGCCATGAGCGCCGCACAGGCGACGATCAGGGCCGGACGCAGGATGACCGC
>CAZFFB010000302.1:0-2833 GCA_964517735.1 uncultured Pseudomonas sp. | reverse complement strand
AGGCCTCGACGTACTGCTCCATCCGCGCCTGGCCGATCAGGGTGCCACCGAGCACCGCCAGCACGATACCGACCGCCACGTAGGCCAGGGCAATCGACCAGTTGAAGATGCTTGCCAGCAGGATCATCGACGCCAGGTCGACCAGCGGCGAGGAGATCAGGAAGGAGAAGGTCACCGCCAGTGGCAGCCCGGAGCTGGTGAAGCCGATGAACAGCGGGATCGACGAGCAGGAGCAGAACGGCGTGACCGTGCCGAGCAGCGCGCCGGTGAGGTTGGCCTTGAAGCCACGCATGCCGCCGAGAATCCGCCGGGTACGCTCGGGCGGGAAATAGCTCTGCATCCAGGAGATGGCGAAGATCAGCACCGACAGCAGGATGAAGATCTTGATCACGTCGTAGATGAAGAAATGCAGGCTGCCGCCGAGGCGGCTGGCCATGTCCAGGCCGAACACGTCCTCGACCAGCAGGCGCACCAGATCGGCCAGCCATTCCATGCGCAGCAACTGGTCATTCAGCCACGTGAAGCCTTCCATGACGACTCCTCAGCGGCGCGGAAGGGCGCGCTCGTACCAGCCGCGACTGTCGTTGATCAGGCGCACCAAGGCGAGCATCACCGGCACCTCGATCAGCACGCCGACCACCGTGGCCAGCGCCGCGCCCGAGTCGAAACCATAGAGCACGATGGCCACGGCCACCGCCAGTTCGAAGAAGTTCGACGCGCCAATCATGGTCGACGGGCCGGCCACGTCATGGCGCACCTTGAGCGCACGGTTGAGACCATAGCCGAGGGCGGCGATGAACAGGGTCTGCAGCAGGATCGGCACGGCGAGCAGGCCGATCACCAGCGGTTGCGCGACGATGGCCTCGCCCTGGAAGGAGAACAGCAGCACCAGGGTGGCCAGCAGGGCGAGGATGGAGAACGGCGAGATCCGCGCCAGCGCGGCCCGGAAGGCCGCCTCGCCGCGCTTGAGCAGCCGGGCGCGGAGGAACTGGGCGATGGCCAGCGGAATGACGATGTACATCACCACCGAGAGCAGCAGGGTGTCCCAGGGCACCGGGATCGACGACACGCCGAGCAGCAGCGCGACTATGGGGGCGAAGGCGAACACCATCACCAGGTCGTTGAGCGCCACCTGGGTCAGGGTGAAGTTGGCGTTGCCGTTGCACAGGTTGCTCCACACGAAGACCATCGCCGTGCAGGGCGCGGCGCCGAGCAGGATCAGCCCGGCCATGTAGCTGTCCAGCTCGGCGGCCGGCAGCCAGGGGGCGAACAGCACCTTGACGAACAGCCAGCCGATCAGCGCCATGGAGAACGGCTTGACCGCCCAGTTGACCAGCAGGGTGACGCCCATGCCGGCTTTCTGCTGGCGCACCTCGTGCAGGGCGGCGAAGTCGATCTTCATCAGCATGGGGACGATCATCGCCCAGATCAGCACGCCGACCGGCAGATTGACCTGCGCCACCTCCAGCGCGCCGACCGTCTGTGCGGCGCCCGGCAGGTACAGGCCGAGCAGGGTGCCGGCGACGATGCACAGCAGCACCCAGAGGCTCAGGTAGCGCTCGAAGACGCCGAGCGGGGCGCCGGCGGCCTGTTTGGCCGCCACTTCACAGGGACTGGACATCGGGGATTACCTTCCTTGTCTCGCGGATGCGGCGCTGCCGAGGGGCGGCGCCAGGGAAATCAGTGCCCGCCGAGGGCGGCGACTATCTCGCTGACCGTGCTGCGCGCAGTCCGGGTCACGCCGATCAGGGTGGCCGAGGCGGCGCCGGTCCACTCGCCATAGCCGACCAGCCACAGGTTGGGCTGCCGCAGCGCGCGGGTGCCTTCGACCGCCACCTTGCCGTCGGCCTCGACCACGCCCAGCGGCTGCAGGTGATCCAGCGCCGGGCGGAAGCCGGTACACCAGATCACCGCATCGACCTCGGCGTGGCGGCCGTCGGCCCATTCCACGCCATGCTCGGTGAAGCGCGCGAACGGCCGCTCGCTGACCAGCACGCCGCGACTGCGCGCCTCGCGCACCGGCTCGACCATGACGATATCGCCCAGCCCGCCTACCGGCTGCTCGATGCGGCGGCCCTCCTGCTGCGCCTTCCAGCGTTCGGTGGCGCGCTCGAACAGCACACGGCCGTCGACCTCGTCGGCGAGGAACAGCGGCGGCTCGGGAGTGATCCACAGGGTCTCGGCGACCTGCGACACCTCGGCGAGGATCTGCGCCCCCGAGTTGCCGCCGCCGACGATCATCACCCGCTGGCCGGCGAAGGGTGCCGGGTCGACGTAGTGGGCCGAGTGCAGCTGCATCCCGGCGAACTCGCTGCGGCCGGGATAGTCGGGGATGTACGGGTGGCTCCAGGTGCCAGTGGCGCTGACCACCGCGCACGCCCGCCACTGGCGCTCGCCGGCGCGCACCCGCAGGTGGTCGCCGTCGCGCTCCACCGACTCGACATGCACCGGGCGCAGCACCGGCAACTGGTAACGTGCCTCGTAGCGGCTCAGGTAGTCGATGACCTCGGCGCGGCTCGGGTAGGTGGACGCACTGGCCGGCATCGGCCAGCCGGGGATCGAACTCCAGGTGGCTGGGGAGAACAGGCGCAGCGAGTCCCAGCCATGCAGCCAGGCCGCACCGGGGGTGGCCTGCTCGTCGAGCAGCAGGAAGGAAAGGTGGGTGCGGCGCAGGAAGTAGGCGGTGGCCAGTGCGGCCTGGCCGCCGCCGATGACCAGCACATCCACTGTGGTCGGGGTGTTCAGCATGCCGGGCCTCGCATGTCCGTGAATGTGGCTGGCCAGTGGGCCACTCAGGGTTTACCGGGATGGCAAAACCTTAACATTCGAATAG
>CAZFFB010000301.1:0-2840 GCA_964517735.1 uncultured Pseudomonas sp. | reverse complement strand
GCCACGAAGGCTGCGAGATGACGCTGCAGCTCCTGAATCTGGTGCTGATTGGTTTCCAGCACGGTTCTGAGCTCGCCCATAGCCAGCGGAATTGCCTGGCACTGCTCGCCGACACTGTGTACTGCCTCCCGGGTCTGAGTGATTGCCGTGACACCCAGCCGGTACTGCTCGGCCATATGCTCGACCTGTTCTTTGTACTCGGCCTGCCATACCACCAGCTTCTGCACCGAGGCATCCAGCGCCTTGAAGTTCTCGCCGAACTGCTCCATCAGGTTCTGGTTGAAGTCCTGAATCACCTGGCGCAGCGCCTCGATCAACTGACTGGTCGCCGACTTCGACATCATCTCGGCGAAGCGCTCCATCTCCAGCCAGAGCTTGCGGCTGAACTCGGTGTTGTATTCACGGGTATCCCGGGTGAAGTCGCCGAAATCGCTGCGCAGCAGCTTGAGCTGGCCGACCGTGGAGCCCTCTTCCTGACTGCTCATTCCCTGGGCGATCTTTTCCAGCAACTGCGACTGCTGGACGAGGGCCGCATGGATATCGCCAGGCGTCACATCCTCCTTCTTCAGTTCGCCCTTCGCTCGCCGCGGTGCGAATAGCCAGGCATCCGCGCCATTGAAAAGCATCGCAGCCAGCATGCCGACGATACTGGTGATGAACGCCGTCTTCAGGCCCTCCAGCAGCGTCGGAATACTCCCGGCGATGTCACTGGTATTGAAGCCAAGCAGACCGATCACCACCCCGGTGAAAGTGCCGAGGATGCCCAGTGAGGTCATCAGCGTCGGTGCGTACTCAAGGAACTGCGAGTGCCGACTGCGTGCCGCCTGGAGCAGTGAAAGGGCCAGCACAAGCCCGATAATGACAATGAACGCATCGGTGACCGTGCTGCTGGTCAGCTCGCGCAGAACATCTTCCATGTATTGCGAAATCATATGCAGCTCACCTCAACTTCCTTGGCAAAAAACGCCCACGCCCTTCGGTAATCCTCTTCCCGATCCGGTTTGAAGAAGGGGGCGGCGTATTCGATGGTGGTCTCAAACGGCCCGCCGGGCAGGGTGTCGTCTTCGAAGATTTTGCGGACCTTGCTGCCGGCGGGGAGGTGTTGGATGTCTTCCCAGCCGAGGGCGATGTCGTGCTCGCGGCGTTCGGGGGATTCGAGGCTGTAGAAGGTGCCCTGGTCGAGGTCGCTCTTGCGGGCCTTGCGCGGCAGGCCGACGCCGACCAGGCCCTTGCTGGGGGTGAAGACGATGCGGCCGTTCTGGTCGTACCAGGTGTCGGCTTCGTACTGGCGCATGACCGGGAACTGTACGCGGTAGATGGTCAGCAGTTCGTCGAGGGTCATGCCGAGGGCCTGGGCGACCAGCACGTCGATTTCCAGCAGGGCCTGACGGCGGGCGTAGTCGGCGCGCAGGGCGCAGTCGCGCTGCCACTCGGGGGTGAGGCGGGCGAAGAACTGCTGCGGCAGGGCGCGGGCGCCGGGGTGGTCGCTGTGCGGGGGGATCGACCAGTGCTGGTTGCGGAAGTCTTCGCGCCAGCAGGATTGCCAGAGGTCAGAGTAGTGGGTGGTGAGCGCAGAAAGGCCCAAGAGCCGGACAAATACAGAGTCTCGAACAGGCTTCAAGTCTACATATGAGAAGTCATCAAGCATCTGGTGCAGATTCGCTTTCCCAGTCGATTTGCACATGAAGTCAAAAGGCGCAGAAATCACCATAGCCGCATGATTAAGCAGCAGATCAAGACTCCGATACGCATAGCTGCGCACCCCATTCATATGCCCAACATGCTTGGGAACAAGAGAGGCAATCAGGGTTCGTTCACCCGACTGAGCAAGCATGGCTCGCAACCCCAGTCGGTAATACTCCGTTACCCGCTTCGGCTCCTGCTTCCCCAGTTCCACCCAACTGACGCGCGGGGTGCGGGCGCGGTATTCATCCGGGCTGCATGCAGGCACATAGTTGCTGCGCGGTAGATAGTCGTCAGGCAGGGTCAGCAGGTCGAGATTGTCATAAGCCTTATTGGTGTTACAGACCGCACGCGGCGTGTTGTATAACGGGTTGCCAACAAAGAAATGTGGGCCGGACAGCACCCATTCGCCGGCATCCTGGGGGAAGCGAGTTTCGCGGCGGATGGTGCCATCCTGCTGAGCGTTGACCTCGTTCCAGTGCTGGGTCGAGTAGTAGCCATCCTTGAGATCACCCAGGCGACGCGGTTGAACGGCGAACTTTTCCAACACGCTGGTCAACTGACGAGCATGCAGGGCCGGCAGACGGGCAGCCAGCGGCACGGTGCCATCCTCGTCATACAGACGGGCAAACAGCGCCAGCTCTTCAACACCGACCCGCAAGATGCGGTCGCGGTGCCCCTCGAAACACCAGCGCACCTTCACCCGGCCATCCGGCAGCTCCAGCTCTTCCTTGATGCCCGGTACCTCGCCCTCGCCATGATGGACAAAGCTGGCATCGATGGTTTGCGGCACAAACAGGTTGGCTACAGTCAGGAAAGCAGGTTGCTGCAGGACAGGACCGTAAATATTGGTGCTGTAGCGGGTGTGGTTATCGACCTCGGCAAACAGCAGAAGCTCGTTGGCGTACTGGAAGTGCGCCCGCAACCGCGGATATAGCGCCTTGCGGAATCCTCCACCACTCGGGTCGTCGTACACGCCCTCAGGATGCAGGAAGCCACTGACGCCCCGCGCCGAGCTGTTGGTCCAGGCACGCGGCAAAAAGCACTTGTACAGATTGGCCTTCTGCCCAGCGAGCAGCGGGTAGTTGCAGACCGCATTGAGGAACGCCTGGGTGCCTTCGCTTTCCTCGTATTCCTCGCGCCATGCCGCTTCCAGC
>CAZFFB010000300.1:0-2858 GCA_964517735.1 uncultured Pseudomonas sp. | reverse complement strand
CTGCCTGGCAATACCCACAAATACCGCAACTGGAACCGCAGCGGCGATGGCTGGGTTGATCTGGATGTGGCGATGGCCCGCTCCAACGACACCTATTTCTACGATCTGGCGATCAAGCTTGGGATCGATCGCCTGCATCACTACCTGAGCGCGTTCGGGCTGGGTCAGCGGGTGGCGCTGGATCTGTTCGAGGAGGCCGCAGGCCTTATGCCTTCGCGCGAGTGGAAGCGCCTCAATCGGCGGCAGGCCTGGTTCCCGGGCGAGACGGTGATCACCGGTATCGGTCAGGGCTACATGCTTACCTCGCCGCTGCAGCTGGCTCAGGCGACCACCCTGATCGCCACGCACGGTCGCTGGAGTCGTCCGCGGCTGCTGCGCGATGCCGCAGGGCTCAGCCCGGAACAGCTGATGGCACAAGGCCTGCTCGAGCCGCGCGAGACGCCGGCGGACATTCGCGTCAAGGATGATCGCTACTGGGATCAGGTGACCCGCAGCATGATCGAGGTGCTGCATGGCCCGCGCGGCACGGCCTTCAAGGTCGGCAAGGACTCGCCCTACCGGATCGCCGGCAAGAGCGGTACGGCACAGGTGGTGGCGATCCGCCAGGGCGAGCGCTATGACCGCGACAAGCTGCGCGAGCGTCACCGGGATCACGCCCTGTTCGTGGCCTTCGCGCCTGCGGAGAACCCGCAGATCGCCGTGGCGGTGATGGTGGAGAACGGCGAGTCCGGCTCCGGGGTGGCCGCCCCCATCGCCCGCCAGGTGATGGATGCCTGGCTGCTGGACGCCGAGGGCCGTCTCAAGGCTGATCCGGGCGCTGTGCGCCCGGTGCAGGGGAGTTCACCGTGAACAACGCCACATTCGATCGGATACTGTCCAATGATGATGTCCTGCGCCGGCGCGGTGGCTGGCTGCAGCGCCTGCATCTGGACGGCCCGCTGCTGCTGCTGCTGCTGACGCTCGCCGCCATCGGCCTGTTCGTGCTGTATTCGGCCGGGGGCAAGAGCTGGGAGCTGCTGCAGCGCCAGGCGACCTCGCTGGGTATCGGGCTGGTGGCCTTGTGCGTGATCGCCCAGTTCGAGCCGCGCTTCATGGCACGCTGGGCGCCGCTGGGCTATGGAGCGGGCGTGCTGCTGCTGATCGGTGTCGAACTGTTTGGCTACACGGCGATGGGCGCCACGCGCTGGATCAACATCCCGGGGGTGGTGCGCTTTCAGCCCTCGGAGTTCATGAAGCTGCTGATGCCGATCACCGTGGCCTGGTACCTGTCGACCCGCACCCTGCCACCCGGCCTCAAGCACCTGGCCATTGCCCTGCTGCTGATCCTGGTGCCGTGCGTGCTGATCCTCAAGCAGCCGGATCTGGGCACGGCGCTGATGGTGCTGGTGCCCGGCGGTTTCGTGCTGTTTCTGGCCGGCCTGCGCTGGTGGTGGATCGCCATGGCGCTGGCGGCGGTGGTGCCGATTGCCGTCGGCATGTGGTACTTCGTGCTGCATCCCTACCAGAAGCGCCGGGTGCTGACCTTTCTTGATCCTGAGAGCGATCCGCTTGGGACCGGCTGGAACATCATCCAGTCCAAGGCGGCGATCGGTTCGGGGGGCGTGCTGGGCAAGGGCTGGCTGCAGGGCACCCAGTCCCATCTGGATTTTTTGCCGGAAAGCCACACGGACTTTATCATTGCCGTCCTGGCCGAGGAGTTCGGCATGGTGGGCGTGTGTCTGCTGCTGATGGTCTATCTGCTGCTGGTCGCCCGCGGCCTGTTCATCGCGATACAGGCGCAGACCCTGTTCGGCAAGCTGCTGGCCGGCAGCATCACGCTGACCTTCTTCATCTATGTGTTCGTCAATATCGGCATGGTCAGCGGCCTGCTGCCGGTAGTCGGCGTGCCGCTGCCCTTTATCAGCTACGGTGGAACTTCGCTGGTGACCCTGATGTCAGGGTTCGGAATTTTGATGGCGATCCATACCCATCGCAAATGGATCGCCCAGGCTTGAGGCTCAGAGAGAACAACATGCACAGATTGCAACAGTGGGCCAGGCGCGCCGGTTTCGGGCTGCTTGGCGCCATCGGCATCGCCCCAGGCGTCGCCCAGGCCTATGACAACCCGGCCCAGCTGGAACCCTTCATCAGCGAAATGACCCGCGAGCATGGCTTTGCCGAAGAGGCGCTGCGCGAGCTCTTTGCTGAAGCACAACGCCAGCAGGCGATCATCGACGCCATTTCCCGGCCGGCCGAGCGGGTCAAGCCCTGGAAGGAGTATCGGCCGATCTTCATCACCGAGGCGCGCATTGCCCAGGGTGTGAGCTTCTGGCAGCAGCATGGCGAGGCGCTGGCTCGGGCCGAGCGTGAGTACGGTGTGCCGGCCGAGGTGATCGTGGCGATCATCGGCGTGGAAACCTTCTACGGTCGCCATACTGGCACCTGGCCGGTACTGGATGCGCTGGCCACCCTGGGCTTTGACTACCCGCCGCGTGCCACCTTCTTTCGCAAGGAGCTGCGGGAATTCCTGCTGCTGACCCGTGAGCAGCAGGTCGATCCGCGCACCCTCAAGGGCTCCTACGCCGGTGCCATGGGTCTGCCGCAGTTCATGCCCAGCAGCTTGCGTGCCTATGCGGTGGATTTTGACAACGATGGCCGCATCGATATCTGGAACAACCCGGTGGATGCCATCGGCAGTGTCGCCAGCTATTTCCAGCGTCACGGCTGGGTGAGCGGTGATCCGGTGGTCAGCCGTGCCCGGGTACGCGGCAGCAAGGTCGAGCAGGGCCTGACTCAGGGGCTTGAGCCGGTCATGTCGGTCAATGACCTGCGCGCCTTCGGCTGGGGCCGCATCGCCGCGCACGACCCTGCGCTGGCCG
>CAZFFB010000299.1:0-2868 GCA_964517735.1 uncultured Pseudomonas sp. | reverse complement strand
CTGCTGCTGGCGCGCGCCCAGCTGCAGGGCGGCGACAGCCCGGCCGCGGTGGCCTGCGCCTCGCGGGCCGCCGCGGTGACCAGAATGCCGTGATAGGGGGCAAGTGCCGGCCAGCCTTCGTGACCGTCGCCCCAGCGCAGCACCACGTTGCGCAGATCAAGGTCCTGCAGACGCTCGCGGGCGCGCTCCTGCAGCGCCTGGATGCGCTCGACGGAAAATACCCGCTCGACCAGCCGGGCCAGTACCGCCGTCTGATACCCGGAGCCAGTACCGATCTCCAGCACCTTGTCCAGCGGGCCGCCGGCCAGCAGCAGCTGGCTCATGCGCGCCACGGTGTAGGGCTGGGACAGGGTCTGGTTATGGCCGATCGGCAGGGCGGTGTCCTCGTAGGCCCGGTGCGCCAGCGCCTCATCCACGAACAGATGACGCGGCGTACTGCGAATGACCTCCAGCACCCGCTCATCGCTCACCCCCTCCTCGCGCAGCCGCTGCACCAGGCGCTCGCGCGTGCGCTGCGAGGTCATGCCGATGCCGCCACGCTGCAGGTCGCTGTTCACAGCAGCCTCTCCAGCCCCTTGAGTCCGGCAAGATCCTCACGCAGGGTGCGATCCAGCTGCAGCGCCGTCACCGACACATACCCCTGCAGCACCGCATGGAAATCGGTCCCCGGGGCGCCATCCTCGATATCGCCGGCGGCAGCGATCCAGTAACCGGCCTTGCCACGCGGATCGACCATGCGTACCGGCGGTGCGGCGCGCGCACGGTGCCCGAGGCGGGTCAGCTGCACACCGCGGATCCGCTCAAGCGGCAGGTTGGGGATGTTGACGTTGATCACCGTGCGCGGCGGCAGCTCAAGGTCGGCGCACTGCTCGACGATGCGCCGGGCAATTTCGGCAGCGGCCGGCAGGTTGTCGCTCTGGCGCGACATCAGCGAGAAGGCAAACGCCGGGCGAGCGAGGAAGCGCCCTTCGAGCGCCGCCGCCACCGTGCCGGAGTACAGCACGTCATCACCGAGGTTGGCCCCCATGTTGATGCCGGCCACCACCATGTCCGGGGTGATCTCGAGCAGGCCGTTGAGGCCCAGGTGCACGCAGTCGGTCGGGGTGCCATTGAGGCTGATGAAGCCGTTGGCCAGCGTCTGCGGATGCAGGGGCCGGTCAAGGGTCAGCGAGCTGCTGGCGCCGCTGCGATCGCCGTCCGGGGCGATCACGGTGCAATGGGCAAAGCCCGACAGGGCCTGGTGAAGGGCGACGATGCCGGGCGCGTGCACGCCGTCGTCATTGGCAATCAATATGCGCATGGGCTTTCCGTGGCGTCTGCCGGATGCAGGGCTAGCAATTCGCGCACCACAACGGTGGCAAAGCAGCCGGAGGGCAGGACAAAGTGCAGTTGCAGGGTTTCGGGGTCCGGATAATGCCATGCCAGACCGGCAATGGGGAGGCGCAGGATGCGGCGCTCCTGACGCAGCCCAGCGGCCGCCAGCCAGTCGGCCAGGGCCTGCTCCTCCTCGCGCAGCTGCTGCTCCTGAGCGGCGATGCGCCCGCCACACTCCAGCACGCCCTGCCCCCACAGCGGTGCGGTGGGATGCAGATCCAGTGCCGCCAGGCGCGGATCCTGACACTCGGCCGGTGTCGCCAGAAAGAAGCTGCGACTGGCGGTAAAGGCCAGCAGATCCCCGGGCTCTGCGACGTTCCAGCTGCCCTCGGCAACACGCCGGGCCAGCTGACGGTTGAAGAGAAAGGCCCGGGCCGCCGACAGCACGCGCGAGCGACGGTTACGCTGCTCGGGCAGAGCGCCCTGGGCGGCCCAGTGACGGGCTTCATCCAAATTGCCGCCGGCAAAGCCGAAGCGCTGCAGGCCGTAGTAGTTGGGTACGCCACAGGCGCGGATCTTTTCAAGACGCTGCTCCAGCGCCGGGCGGTCAGCTTCAAGCGCGCTCAGGCGCAGGGTGAAGCGGTTCGCGGCATGGGCGCCGCGCTGCAGCTTGCGGCTGTGCCGCTGGCGCTCAAGGATACGCAGCTGATCATCCTCGGCGCGGCTCAGATCCGGGTCAGCCTTGCCCGGCAGATGCAGACTGAACCACTGGCGGGTCAGCGCCTGACGATCCTTGAGCCCCGCGTAGCTGACCGCCTTGACCGGCACACCGGCGGCGCGGGCAATGCGCCGCGCCGCCTCCTCAGTATTCAGATCACGCTTCTCCACCCACAGCCACAGGTGCTCGCCACTGCCACTCAGGGGGATGCCCAGCACCTCATCGACCTGAAAGTCCTCGGGCGTCTGCTTGAGACGCGCCAGACCGCAAGGTTCGCCCCAGGCGCGCGGGCCCAGCAGGCTCAGCTCATCCAGCGCGCTCATGCCGCCACCAGCAGGACCACCGCCTGTGCGGCGATGCCCTCCTCACGCCCGCAAAAACCCAGCCGCTCGGTGGTGGTGGCCTTGACGTTGACCGCCTCGCGCCCGACCTGCAGATCGCTGGCGATATGCGCGCACATGGCCTCGATGTACGGGGCCATCTTCGGCGCCTGAGCGATGAGGGTGGCATCGACGTTGCCGACCTTCCAGCCCTTGGCCTGCACCAGCGCCAGCACATGGCGCAGCAAGGCGCGGCTGTCCGCGCCCTTGAACTGCGGATCGCTGTCCGGGAAGTGCTTGCCAATGTCGCCGAGCGCCGCCGCACCGAGCAGCGCATCGCTCAGTGCATGCAGCAGCACGTCGCCATCAGAATGGGCAATGAGCCCGGACGTGTGGGGAATGCGCACGCCGCCGAGGGTGATGAATTCACCTTCGCCGAAGCGGTGCACGTCGAAACCTTGGCCGATACGCATGGAAGAACGCCCTGAAGGAAATCAGGGCGCGATTCTACAGGAC
>CAZFFB010000298.1:0-2874 GCA_964517735.1 uncultured Pseudomonas sp. | reverse complement strand
TCAGGCTCCGTCGTGCTTGCTGCCACCAAGGCAGGTCGGCGAGTCAGGGGCAATACCGCGCGCGGCCCACTCCTCGGGGGTGTAGGTGTGCTGGGCCAGGGCGTGGAACTGCGGCCTCAGCGCGCCCAGCGCGCCATAGACCCGCTGCTGGCGCTGTACCAGGCGCAGTCCGGCGAACTGTTCGCTGACCAGCACCACCTTGAAGTGGCTGTCGCTGCCGCGGCTGTGCAGGTGACTCTCGTTGTGCACCTCAAGGTGGACAGGGGCAAAGGCATCCTGCAGGGTCTGGTGGATCTGGTCCTGAATAGACATCGGTGGCACTCCACGGTTGGGGACGCTGCATTCTGCGCAAGGGCACCGGGGGAGTAAATGCACCTCAGCGCCGCTGACGGGCGAAGGCGGCCTCCAGCGCATCATTGAGGGTGCGCAGTACCTTGACCCGGGCATAACGCTTGTCGTTGGCCTCGACCAGCGTCCAGGGTGCTATCGAGGTGCTGGTGCGATCGACCATGTCGTTGACCGCATCGATATAGCGGGGCCACTTCTCCCGGTTGCGCCAGTCCTCATCGGTGATCTTGAAGCGCTTGAACGGGCTGCCCTGACGCTCCTCAAAGCGCGCAAGCTGGGTGGCCTGATCGATAGCCAGCCAGAACTTGACCAGCACCACCCCGGCATTGACCAGCTGCTCCTCAAAATCATTGATTTCGCTGTAGGCGCGCAGCCAGTCGGCCTGGGTGCAAAAGCCCTCGACACGCTCGACCAGCACCCGTCCGTACCAGGAACGATCGTACAGGGTGAACTGCCCGCGGGCCGGAATATGCCGCCAGAAACGCCACAGGTAAGGCTGGGCGCGCTCCTCGTCGGTCGGCGCGGCGATGGGGATGATCCGGTACTGGCGCGGGTCGAGCGCTGCCGCGACCCGACGGATCGCCCCGCCCTTGCCGGCGGCGTCGTTGCCCTCAAAGACCGCCACCAGCGCATGCCGGCGAAAGCGCTTGTCGCGCATCAGGCCAGCCAGACGGGCCTGCTCGGCACTCAGCAGGCGCTGGTACTCGTCACGGGCCAGTGCGCGGTTCAGATCGAGACTGTCGATCAGACCACGCCCATCGAGACTGGCGGTCAGTGGCGCGCCATGGGGATGGGGGCGCGGACGATCCGGCACGCGCAGGGCTGCCTGCAGGCCCTCGAGCAGGATGCGTCCGACCGTCAGGCTGCGATAGCGCGCATCCACCCCCTCGACCACATACCAGGGCGCATAATCGCGGCTGGTGCGGCGCAGCACCCGCTCACCGTGCTGCACATAGGCGTCGTACGTGCGGCTCTGCTGCCAGTCCAGCGGACTGAGCTGCCAGCCATGCTGCGGATCGTTCTTGAGCATCTTCAGCCGCTGCTTGAGCTGCTTCTTGGACAGATGCAGCCAGAACTTGAAGATCAGCGCCCCCTCATCGCACAGCATCCGCTCAAAGCGCTGGGCGCTGTCGATCGCCTGGTCAAGGCGCGCATCGTCGATGCGGTTGCGCACCCGCCCCTGGAGCATCTGGCTGTACCAGTTGCCAAAGAAGATCCCGGTGCGCCCCTTGGGCGGCAGACGCCGCCAGTAGCGCCAGTAAGGCGGGCGAGCCAGTTCCTCGTCGCTCTGCCAGTCGAAGGTTTCCACCTGGATCAGCCGCGGATCCATCCACTCGCTGAGCAGCTTGACCGTATCGCCCTTGCCGGCCCCCTCGATGCCGTTGAGCAGGATGATCAGCGGGAAGCGACCTTGCTGGCGCAGCTCGTATTGCGCCTCATAGAGCGCCTCGCGCAGCTCCGGCACGCGGGCGTCGTAGGTTTCCTTGTCAATCTGGTGGCCGATCTCGGCAGCTTCGAACATGCAGCATCTCCTGAAAAATCCGGCGCCAGACTAGACGATCTGCCCCGGGGCAATGCAAGTCCCGGCGCTGGCAGCGGGCGGACAGCTCGCTAGAATGCGCTCCTTTGATCTTCGGAGCCACGTTCATGCGCGATGCCATCCATGCCCGACTCGAGTGGGACGAGCAGGGTCAGCCCCGCTCGAGCACTTTCGGCGATGTGTACTTCTCCCGCGCCTCAGGGCTGGACGAAACCCGCCATGTGTTTCTGCACAGCAACCGCTTTGCCGAGCGCTGCGCGGCGCTGCCGGCGGGTGCCAGGCTGTGTGTCGGCGAAACCGGCTTTGGTACCGGCCTGAACTTCCTCTGCGCCTGGCAGGCCTTCCTTGAGCACGCCCCGGCGGACGCCCGGCTGCAGGTGGTCAGCGTCGAGAAATACCCGCTGTGCGCCGACGATCTGGCCCGGGCACTGGACCTGTGGCCGGAACTGGCCGCCGAGGGCCAGGCATTGCTGGCGCAGTACCGGGCGATCCACCCAGGCTTTCAGCGCCTGAGCTTTGCGGATGGACGCATCCAGCTGACCCTGCTGATTGGCGACGCGCTGGAGTGCCTGCAGCAACTGGATGCACGCATCGATGTCTGGTTCCTCGACGGCTTTGCCCCGGCCAAGAATCCGCAGATGTGGAGCCCTGAGCTGTTTGCCGAGCTGGCGCGCTTGTCGGCACCCGGCGCCCATCTGGCCACCTTCACGGCCGCAGGCTTCGTGCGGCGCGGCCTGCAGGCAGTGGGTTTTGCTATGGGCAAGGTGCCAGGCTTTGGCCACAAGCGCGAGATGCTGGCCGGCCGGTATGACGGCGCTGCCCCGCCAGAGCAGCACGCGGGGCGGCCCTGGTATGGACGCCCCGCTCGCCCGGCAGGGCCGCGTCAGGCCCTGGTGATCGGCGCCGGGCTGGCCGGCTGCAGCAGCGCCGCCAGTCTGGCCGCGCGGGGCTGGCAGGTCACCGTGCTGGAGCGCCACCCGCAGCTG
>CAZFFB010000297.1:0-2880 GCA_964517735.1 uncultured Pseudomonas sp. | reverse complement strand
CCAACTGCCTGCGCTGGTGCGCCGAGGCCGTCGACAAGCTGTATGACGAGGTGGCGCCAACCGGCCCCGACCAGCTCGGCCTGGTCACCCGTGAGGCGGTCGGGGTGGTGGCGGCCATCGTGCCGTGGAACTTCCCGCTGCTGATGGCCTGCTGGAAACTCGGCCCGGCGCTGGCCACCGGCAATTCAGTGATCCTCAAGCCGTCGGAAAAATCGCCGCTGACCGCCTTGCGGGTCGCCGCACTGGCGGTCGAGGCCGGCCTGCCCGCGGGTGTGCTCAATGTGCTGCCCGGCTACGGCCACACGGTCGGCAAGGCGCTGGCCCTGCACATGGACATCGACACCCTGGTGTTCACCGGCTCCACCCGCACGGCGCGTCAGCTGATGATTCATGCCGGCGAGTCGAACCTCAAGCGGGTGTGGAGCGAGGCGGGCGGCAAGAGCCCGAACATCGTCTGCGCCGATGCGCCGGATCTGCGCGCCGCAGCGCGTGCGGCGGCGAGCGCGATCTGCTTCAACCAGGGCGAGGTGTGTACTGCCGGTTCGCGCCTGCTCATCGAGGCCTCCATCAAGGAGCCGTTCATGGCGCTGCTCCTTGAGGCCGTCCGCGCCTGGCAGCCGGGCCATCCGCTGGATCCGGCCACCAACGTCGGCGCCCTGGTGGATCAGCAGCAGCTGGAAACCGTGCTCGGCTACATCGAGGCCGGCCATGCCGAGGGTGCCACGCTGCGCTGTGGCGGGCGGCGGATCATGGCGGAGAGTGGTGGCTTCTTCGTCGAACCCACGGTGTTCGATGGCGTGAGCAACGCGATGAAGATCGCCCGCGAGGAGATCTTCGGCCCGGTATTGTCGGTGATCACCTTCGATGATCTTGACGAGGCGGTACGCATCGCCAACGACAGCCCCTACGGTCTGGCCGCGGCGCTGTGGACGGCTGATCTGTCCAAGGCCCATCGCGCCGCCCGCGCGCTGCGCGCCGGCAGTGTGTGGATCAACCAGTACGATGGCGGCGACATGAGCGCACCGTTTGGCGGCTTCAAGCAGTCGGGCAACGGCCGTGACAAGTCGCTGCACGCCTTCGACAAGTACACCGAAATCAAGGCCACCTGGATCAAGCTCTGAGCAATGAGCCGGGCGTGAGGCGGCTGCACCGCGCGCAAGCCAGCGCCCTGTAGACAAGGAGAACAGCGTGCAGTGGATGACCTATGGGGCGGTGACCTTTGCCGTGGTGCTGGTCGGGCTGGCGGTCGGCGTCAGCCTGCCTCTGCTGTCGCTGCGCCGGGCGGCCTGGGGTTATGGCCCGTTCGCCATTGGCCTGATGGCGGCAATGCCGGCGGTCGGTATCCTGCTGGGCGCCTGGCTGACCGGGCCGCTGGCCAGCCGCACCGGCAGCCGCGCTGCCCTGCAGCTGTGCCTGCTGCTCAGCGCATTGTCGCTGCTGGGTGTGCTGCTGTTCCCCTCCTATGGCGTGTGGCTGCTGCTGCGCCTGCTGCTTGGGCTGTCGCTGACCATCGTCTTTGTACTGGGCGAGAGCTGGATCAACCAGCTGGTGGTCGATGCCTGGCGTGGCCGGCTGGTGGCGCTGTATGGCACCGCCTTTGCGGTCAGCCAGCTGAGCGGACCGCTGCTGCTGGGCGTGCTGGGCAGCGAGGGGGATGGCGGCTTCTGGGTGGCGATCGGTCTGCTCTTGCTCGGGCCGCTGCTGCTGATCGGCCGCGAGGGTGCACCACAGGTCGAGCGCCAGGCAATGGTGGCCTCCGGGCTTTTGACGTTCTGCCGAGCCCAGCCGGCCATCGCCTGGGCAATGGTGCTGTTTGCCGCCTTCGAGGCGCTGATCCTCACCTTGCTGCCGGTCTATCTGCTGCAGGAGGCCTTCCCCCAGCCCCGGGTGCTGCAGATGACCAGCGCGGTGGTGGTCGGCAATGCCCTGCTGCAGCTGCCGATCGGCCTGCTGGCCGATCGCCTGCCGCGCATCGCCCTGTTCCGGGCCTGTACGGCGCTGCTGCTGCTCAGCAGTCTGGCACTGCCGCTGCTGCTGCACTCGGTGCTGATCTGGCCGCTGCTGCTGCTGTTTGGCGCCAGCGCCGGCGGGCTGTATACCCTGGCGCTGATCCTGATCGGTGAGCGCTACCGTGATGATGCGCTGGTGCGTGCCAACGCCCACGTCGCCCAGCTCTGGGGGCTGGGCTGTCTGGTCGGGCCGCTGCTCAGCGGGGCGGGCAGTCAATGGCTGAGCAGCCACGCGCTGCCCTGGTCGATGGCGCTGGGGGCGCTGGTCCTGCTGCTGCTGGCCGCGCGTCGCGCAGGCTTTGCCCGCTATCCCAGTGCTTAGAGGCGCTCCTTGAGGCGCTCCCAGAGCATGCCCAGCGCCAGCAGCGGCGCGCGCAGCCAGGGGCCGCCGGGGAAGGTCGGATGCGCCACGGCGGCGAACAGGTCAAGGCCCTGGCTGTCCTCGCCATGGATCGCCTGGGCGAGCAGGTGGGCGGCCAGGTGGGTGGTGTTCAGGCCGTGCCCGGCATAGGCCTGGGCATACCAGACGTTGCGCTGCCCGGGCAGGCGGCCGATCTGCGGCAGGCGGTTGGCGCCGATCCCGATCATCCCGCCCCAGGCATAGTCGATGGCCACGCCGGCCAGCTGGGGGAACACCCGCAGCATCTTCGGCGCCATATAGCGGGCGATATCCGCCGGATCGCGCCCGGAGTAGTGGCAGGCACCGCCAAACAGCAGGCGCCGGTCCCGGGACAGCCGGTAGTAGTCCAGCGCCACCTGCTGATCGCACAGCGCCATGTTCTGCGGAATCAGCGCCCGTGCCTGAGCCGGGCTCAGCGGTGCGGTGGCGATGATGTAGCTGCCAGCCGGCAGCACCTTGCCAGACAGCTGC
>CAZFFB010000296.1:0-2882 GCA_964517735.1 uncultured Pseudomonas sp. | reverse complement strand
TCGACCCGAAGACCGGCAAGGAAGTCTGGCGCTACAAGAACTACGCGCCGCTGTGGGGCGGCGTGCTGGCCACCAAGGGCAACCTGGTGTTCACCGGCAACCCGGAAGGCTACCTGATGGCCTTCGACGCCAAGACCGGCAAGAAACTCTACGAGTTCAACACCGGCTCGGGCGTGATCGGCTCGCCGGTCACCTGGGAGATGGACGGCGAGCAGTACGTCTCGGTGCTGTCCGGCTGGGGCGGCGCGGTGCCGCTGTGGGGCGGCGAGGTGGCCAAGCGCATCAAGGACTTCAACCAGGGCGGCATGGTGTGGACCTTTAAGCTGCCCAAGGAAGTGGCGGCGGTGGCCAAGCGCTGACCGGGCGCCGGGCGCCATGCCGTCGTCCGGCGAGGCCTGGCCGAACCTGGACTGCCTGACGGAGGCGGAGCGATGGCTCCGCCTCCGTCGTTTCAGGCCTCCTGCAGCGGCCAGTCCCAGTGACTGGAGCCCTCAGCCGCCAGCGCCTCGAAATGCCGGTCGATCCGTGCCAGCAGCGCGGCGTCGGTCTGGGCGTCCAGGCCGGGGTAGGGCGCGCCGAGGTAGTTGCCGTCGTAGGTCAGCACCGCCGCCGCCGTGCCGTGGCGCTCGTAGAGCGAGCGGATCAGCTGGCACTCCTTGTCCTCGGGCGGCGCGCAGCGCAACGCGTAGAGCAGGGCCAGCGCGGTGGCGAACTCCAGGCGCTCGGTGGTCAGGCCGAACTGCCGGGCCAGGTCGATGCTGCCGAGTATCCGCTCGCGCCGTTGCAGCTTGCGCAGCGGGTCGCGCGCCACGCGCTGGCAGGGGTCCTTGAAGGAGCGCCGGCAGCGCTGCAGGAAGTTGTCGATGAAGCGGTCGGCGAACGGCGCGAGCGCCGGGTTCTCGCGCAGCAGGGCCGGCTTGATCTCCCGGTCGACCACCTGGCGCGCCAGTTGCTGCACGCGCTCGTCGCCCATGCCCTGGCCGATGCTCGGGTAGCCGAGCAGGCTGGCGTACCAGGCGATGATCGCGTGGGTGCCGTTGAGCAGGCGATTCTTCAGCTTCTGGATGGCGGCGATGTCGTCCACCGTCTGCACCTGGCAGAGTCGCTCCAGCAGCGCGCCGCCTTTCTGCGCGTAGAGCGGCATGTCGGGGCCGCTGCTGAACAGGCTCAGGCTATGGCTGCCCAGTTCGCTGAGCGGCGCCAGATGGCCGAGGCGGGTGCTCAGCTGTTGCAGGCTTTCCTCGGAGGCGGTGCGCGGGCTGGTCAGGTGCAGTTCGCCGAGACTGTCCTCCAGCCGGCGCAGCTCGTGCAGACGCAGGCGCAGTTGCTTGCGCAGCAGCTCGCGCGGGGTTTTCGAAACGATGCGGTTGACCACGGTCTCGCTGAACTCCACGCGGGCGAGCAGGGCGTCGGCCTCGTCCGCGTCCATCTGGCGCAGCAGTTCGTCGCGAACGCAGCGCCGCGTGAAGGCTGCGCCGCCCAGCTTGTTGAGCACCACCAGCAGGGTCAGCGGCTCGGCATCCCCGGCGAAGCGGGCCTGCAGCCCTCGTGCGATCTGCCCGGCTTGCTGGCGGATGGCGTTCTCCGGCAGGCAGATGGCGACGAGGGCCGTCTCGCGATACAGCTCCTGCATGGCGTGCGGGTCGTTGATGTCGATCAGGCGCACATGCTCGATGGCCTGCTCGAAGGCGCGGTTGGCGTAATGCACGGCGTACCGGCCGAAGGCATTGACCAGATTGCGCAGTGCCTGGTCGCTGGTGGCGCCGACGATCTCCTGGGGGCGGGTGTAACCGTCCCAGTGGGCCAGCACCTGGGCCAGGTAGCCGCCGCCCATGGCGCCGAAGCCGTGGATGCCGACCTTGAGGTCGTTGCGGGTCGCCGGAAAGGGATCGGTCAGGCGCGGCACGGGCCGGCTCGGCAGGCAGGGACGCAGGTCGGCGAGAAAGTCGGTCATGCACTGGCAGTAGCGGAAGGCCAGGGCGCGCACCTCCGCGCAGGGTTCCTTGATGTCGCGAATGGCGATCACCAGGGTGCCTGCGGCGGCGGCCGAGCGGATGCCGTTCTCCGAGTCCTCGAAGCTCAGGCAGTGCTGCGGCTCGCAGTTGAGGCTGGCGCTGGCGGTGAGGAAGATCTCCGGATGCGGCTTGCCGCGCGCCACCTCGTCGCCGCAGACGGTGATGTCGAAGTACTTCATCACTCCGGCGTTGATCAGGTATTCCTCGGCGATGGCCCGGCGGCTCGAAGTGGCGACCGCCAGCAGCAGGCCGGCGGCCTTGAGGTGTTCCAGCACCTCGAACAGGCCCGGTTTGAGGGGAACGCCATACTTGCGTACATAGGCCAGCTCCAGTTCGTCGGCGCGCTGGCGAATGGCGCTGTAGGGGTAGTCGGGGCCGTAGTGCTGGCGGGCGAGGGCTTCGGCCTTGCGGGCGCTGAGCCCCAGGGAGTCGGTCAGGACGGCGTCGCTGATCGGCTGGCCAAAGAGCTGGGTGGAGGCTTGCTTGAGGGTACTGAAGCGCAGGCGCTCGGTATCGAACAGGGTGCCGTCCATGTCGAAGATGGCGGCGTGGATCTGTCTTTCCTGAAAAATCATTGAAAATTCCTTGACTTGTTCGCTAGTTCTGCGATTTCTCCGTGAGGGGTTTAGGGTGTTTTTTTACCTTAACATGAAAAACGCCCCTGTCTGCCCGGGGGCGATCCCTGGTCCGGGCAGACCACGCACCCGCCGTCGCCCTGCGGCGGGTGCGTGGCCGTGTCGTCTTGCACGGGCCTGTGACCAGTCGGGTACGGGCGGGAGGGCGCTGGCGCGCAGCCTGCAGGCTGCGGGGATTTCCGGGGCTGGCCCGGTCTCGTCTTCTGCGGCGGCCGCGCGGCAGCCGGCGGCG
>CAZFFB010000295.1:0-2886 GCA_964517735.1 uncultured Pseudomonas sp. | reverse complement strand
CCGCCACGGCGGAAGCCATCGCTTTCCTCATCCGTGCTGCGCGGAGCAACACGCGGCGCCGGAGCCTTTTCCTTCAGCGAAGGACGCGGCTGGGCCTGCTTGCGCTCGCGACGCTCATCATCTTCACTGCGGCGCGGCGGCGCGGCACGACGAGCATCCGCACGCTCGGCGGGCTTGGCGGCATCGATGGCCGGTGCGGCGCTGGCAGCAGCCTGCGCTGCAGCAGCGGCCTGACGGGCTGCCTCGACTGCGCGGATCCGCGCCTCTTCCGCATCATCGAAGCGGCGCGCATCGCGGCGCGGTGCGCTGGGCGCAGGCGCGTCGGTGCGTCTGGTCGCAGCGTCCTGGCGCGCCTGTGCAGCAGGCTTTTCAGCCGGCTTTTCGGCAAGCTGTTCAGCCTTGGGCGGCTCGGTGACAAAGGTCTTCTTCTTGCGCACCTCGACGCTGATGGTCTTGCTGCCGGCGACACGCAGGGTGCTGGTGGTCTTGCGCTTGAGCGTGATCTTGCTCGGCTCTTCCAGCTTTTCGCCGTGGCTGCTCTTGAGATGCGCCAGCAGCTTCTGCTTCTCGTCGTCGGTTACCACTTGCTCAGCACTGCTGTGCGGCAGACCCGCCTCGCGCATCTGCTGCAGCAGGCGTTCTACCGGTGTGTTGACCTCAAGGGCCAGTTTGTTCACCGTGACTTGCGTCATGCAATTCTCTCCTCAGGCCGCGACCGCTTACTCGAACCAGTGGGCTCGGGCGGCCATGATCAGTTTGCCGGCACGCTCTTCAGTCATGCCGTCGATCTCGAGCAGGTCGTCAATCGACTGCTCGGCCAAATCCTCTCGGGTCGTCACACCGCCCAGCGCCAGCTCGATGGCCAGCTCGCGGGTCATGCCATCCAGTGCCAGAAGATCATCCGCCGGATGGGCATCGGCGAGCTTCTCTTCAGTGGCGATAGCCTGGGTCAGCAGGCGATCCTTGGCACGAGCACGCAGCTCAGTGACGATATCTTCGTCGAAACCTTCGATACCGAGCATTTCCTCGACTGGTACGTAGGCAATTTCCTCAAGGGTCGTGAAACCCTCCTCCACCAGCACCTGAGCCAGCTCCTCATCAACACCCAGCTGGTCGACAAAGCGCTGCAGGATATCGCCCACCTCCGCCTGCTGCTTGGCCTGGATATCCGCCTCGGTCATCACGTTCAGTGACCAGCCGGTCAGCTGACTGGCCAGGCGCACGTTCTGGCCGCTACGACCAATCGCCTGGGCAAGGTTATCCTCGGCAACGGCGATATCCATGGTGTGAGTGTCTTCATCAACGATGATCGCCGCCACTTCAGCGGGAGCCATCGCATTGATGACGAACTGTGCGGGATTGTCGTCCCAGAGGACAATATCCACCCGCTCGCCACCCAGCTCGCCGGAAACCGCCTGTACCCGGGAGCCGCGCATGCCGATGCAGGCACCCTGCGGATCGATGCGCTTGTCTTTGGAGCGCACGGCAATCTTGGCACGCGAACCCGGATCCCGAGCCGCGCCCATCACCTCGATCAGCCCTTCGGCAATCTCCGGCACCTCGATACGGAACAGCTCGATGAGCATCTCCGGCGCGGTGCGAGAGAGGATCAGCTGCGGACCGCGATTCTCGCTGCGAATTTCCTTGAGCAGCGCCCGCACACGGGTACCCACACGGAAAGTCTCGCGGGCGATGATGTGCTCACGGGCCAGCAGGGCTTCAGCATTGTTGCCAAGATCGACGATCACGCTTTCACGGGAGACCTTCTTGACCGTTCCTGCAATGATCTCGCCAACGCGCTCACGGTAGGCATCGACCACTTGGGCACGCTCAGCCTCACGAACCTTCTGCACGATGACCTGCTTGGCGGTCTGTGCAGCAATGCGCCCGAACTCGATGGACTCGATGCGCTCCTCGATGACATCACCGATCTGAGCATCCTCGCGCTTCTCGCGCGCTTCATCCAGGGTCAGCTCGGAGGCCAGATTGACCAGATTGTCGTCAGACACCACCGTCCAGCGCTGGAACGTTTCATAATTGCCGTTCTGACGATTGATCGATACGCGCACATCGATCTCTTCTTCGTAACGTTTCTTGGTGGCAGTGGCCAGGGCCAGCTCCAGCGCTTCGAAAATCACGCCAGGCGGTACACCCTTTTCATTGGATACCGACTCCACTACCAGCAGTACTTCTTTGCTCATCGTACGCCTCGCCTTTCGCAATCCATTGGGACCCGCTGGATCCGCGCCTCAATCAAAACGGGGAATGATGTTTGCCTTGTCGATCGAATCAATCGGCAGCAGGTATTCGTGCTGCTCGACCTGAACGACCACATCCTGCTCCTCGACTCCACGCAGCAACCCCTGGAAGTTCCGGCGCCCCTCATAGGGAGAGCGCAGACGGATCTTCACCTGCTCGCCCGCATGGGCTGCAAACTGCTCGAGGGTAAACAGGGGACGGTCCATTCCCGGAGAAGAAACTTCCAGGGTGTACTCGCCGCTGACTGGATCTTCCACATCCAGCACAGCACTGACCTGACGGCTGACTTTTTCGCAGTCGTCAATCAGGATACCGCTGGCATGGTCGATGTAGACACGCAGCAGCGAGTGTCGCCCCTGGGAAATAAATTCGATGCCCCAGCATTGATAGCCAAGCGCTTCAACTACCGGGGCCAGCAAGGCCTGCAACTGTTCAAGCTTGCTCGACACTTGATCACCTCCACATGCTGTGCAAACAAAAAATGGGCACAAAGCCCATCTCGCAGATCGCCACTTGTGCGGCGAAAATCATTCATTTAGCAAAAAGCCCCTTAAAAGGGGCTTTTTGAAAAACTGGTTGCGGGGGCAGGATTTGAACCTACGACCTTCGGGTTATGAGCCCGACGAG
>CAZFFB010000294.1:0-2947 GCA_964517735.1 uncultured Pseudomonas sp. | reverse complement strand
GTGCTTGCAGATCAGCCAGGGCGCGGACGTGGCGCAGGTGGTCGCGCAGGTTGAGTGCGTCGATACGCACCGGGCGGCCAGACTGGAGCCAGGCCAGGGCGGTGCGAGGGTCGCGGGTGGTGGTGGTCTGCTGGCGCTCGGCTTCGGCCTCCAGGGCGCGGGCCTTGGTCATGGCGGCGTTGTAGCGGCGCAGGCGAACGGACAGGCTGGAATCGGCGCGCAGGGCGGCGAGGGCCATGGCGCGGTGCGCTGCTGCGCGGTCGCGCAGGGCGGACGGATTGGGGGTGGGGATGGTGGTCATGGGTACAGCTCCTTGTTTGGTGGAGCCGCCACGGATCGTCGCCAAACGATCAAGGGTGGCAGCTGTGCGCAGGTTGGCGAACCGGGAAACAAGGAACCCGGCAGGGCCGAAGCCCTCCCACGCACAGCCGCCATAGATCGTCACTGCGGGCACAAAAAATGCGCCTGCAATGGTCTTGGGGCGCATGTGCGCCTTGTTTTCCGACGGGTCGCCAAACCCGGCCACGGGATTGACCGTGACGTGCGAACGATAGCGCCAGCGGGTGCGCTTGGCAACACTCGGGCGACCCGGGGCGGATGCTTGGGAACGGATCAAAGCGGCTTCCTCCCCTTGCGCTGCTCCATCTTCACCAGCACGTCACGGGCGTGGCGGCGGTGGCTGGCACCGATGCTGTAGCGGGTGACGGGCTGGCGGGCCTGCGGCACTTTCTCCGGGGTGCGGGTGATCGTCACGCTGTAGATGTTCGCCAGGGTGGAAATGGTGCTGTGAAGGCTCCAGTCCCCCAGCTCGCTGGCGGCTTCGTACTTGTTCAGCGAACCATCGAAGATCAGGTGTTCCAGCACAGCAGCCAGCAGGGTGGGTGCGGTGATATGCTGCGCGGGCGACGGGCTGCTCTGCTGGTATTGGGGGCAGCTCTTTCTCATCTCAGGCCACCTCGCCCAGTTGCTTGGCGATCCATGCCTCGACTTCGAGGCTGTCCCAGCCCACGGCGCGCAAGCCGATCTTGTGGGCTTGGGGGAAGTCGCCGCGCTTCATCAGCTCGTAAATCCAGGCGCGGCCAAAGCCGGTGGCGGCCTGTACTTGCGGCAGGCGCATGATGCGGCGGGGTTGGGTGGTGACGGTGGCAGGCATAGCCATTCTCCTTTGCGCTTGCTGGCGCTTGGTGGATGAAGTGGCTATGGAAGGTATGCGGCAGGCTGGTGCCGGTCTGAGTGGAAGAAAAAGCCCTTTTCTTCACCCTTCGGCGACAGGGCTTGCGCCCCTTGCTTCCAGCGCCCGTCTAGCTGCCCGCAAGACGCCCGGCCTAAGCACGCACCACAGCACCCCAGCGCTACAGGGCGCGTGCGCTTCAGCCTTGGTTGGCAGGTAGTGGCGCAGCACCCTTTCTGGCGTTGGGCGCTCACCCAGCAGCCGCCAGGGAATCAGCTCAAACATGGACGGTTCATAGCGGGCGCCGCGAGTGGCGCTATATATCGCATCCTCAGACAAGCTCAGGCGTTCACCTATTAGACGGCAGGCGCTCGCCACCTGGGATTGCCCGGCACGGTTTTTGTCGGGATTGTTCTTGAATGGCAGGCCGGTCTGTTGCAGCCAGTAGGCGCACGCGGCAACTCTCCTATCACGCTCGAGCGCCCCCGCCGTTTTGACGCGCCCACGGCCTTTGCGGGCTTCACCTCGGGCTGCGCCGGCTAGTAGCTCGAGGGCGTCACGGTTTCTCAGAATGCCGGGGTTTCCTTCCAGTAGCAGCGCCAGCAGCGGCTCAAGGTCGCGGTTCTGCCGGTAGTGCTCCAGTGCGGCGCGCACTTGCCGGTCATCGTGGTGCGCCTCGGCTTGCGCGCTCAGTTCGGCCAGTTCCTCGGGCGTCTCCAAGGGGGCGGCCAACGTGCCGTCTGCATTCAGATAACGGGTGCCAAGCGCCCTCACCTTTACGCGCATCAGCCAGCCTCCCCAGTGCGCTTGAAGTCGCCATGTATGACGTTCGCGGCTGGCGCGGTGGTCGCATAGGCTGCCCAGTCAGCCATCAGGGCGCGGCGTTTTTCCAGCAGATCCGACCGGGAATAGGCGGCCTCGGTCTGGTCGCGCGTATCGTGCGCCAGCGCCAGCTCACACACTTGGCGCGGGTAGTGGGTGTTCTCGTTTGCCCAATCGCGGAAGGTGGAGCGGAAGCCGTGCGGGGTCACGTCAGCATGGCCAAAGCTCGCCAGCAGGTTTCGGAATGCGTTTCTGTGCATAGCGCCGGTTTTGTGGCCGATGCCTGGGAACAGATACGGGCTGCCATCGGTGCGCGGCAGGCTGGCCAGCAGCTCGACCACGGGCGCGGCTAAGGGGATGCGGAACGGTTCGCGGGTTTTCATCCGTTCGGCGCTCAGGCTCCACACGCACGCTTCCAGGTCGAATTCATCCCAAGTGGCCAGCCGCACCATGCCAGCCCGTGCGCCGGTCAGGATCAGCAGGCGCAGGGCGTAGGCGTCACGCTCGACCATTACCGATAGTTGGGCCATCAGTGCCGGCACGTCGCGCCAGTTCATCGCCGGCATATGCGCGGATTGCCGGGCCTTTTTCTTTTCGTCCTTGCCCAGCAGGTTCTCAAGGTGCCCGCGCCAGCGTGCCGGGTTATCGCCATCGCGCAGGCCGCGTGCCTTGGCGGCGTCCAGAATGCCCTCAATTCGACCGCGCAGACGGTCGGCAGTGCGGGGGTACTTACCCCAGATCGGTTGCAGCACGCGCAGGACGTGTTCCGTTTCAATCGCGTTGGCCGATAGCTTGCCGAGGATCGGGAAGGCGTAGCGGCTGATTTCCGACTGGGTATCCCTGCGCCACGACTCCGACCAGTTGGCCCCGTGCGCTTCCAGGTATTCCAGCGCCAGCGCCTCGAAGGTCACACGCTTGGCGGCCTGCTGGCGCTGGGCTTCCTGCTGGCGCTCG
>CAZFFB010000293.1:0-2963 GCA_964517735.1 uncultured Pseudomonas sp. | reverse complement strand
CGCAAAGGCATGGCGAAATCCATCAAGATCAACGGGCAGAGAGTCGGCACGAATCTCGTGCCGCATGAAGAACCAGCCGCTGTCCATGTCGGAGTGGTGAGTCGCCTCGGTGATCCAGCCGTTACAAGTTGCCAGCAGGTTGCTGACCTTGGCCACGATGCCGACACGGTCGGGACAGGCAATGACCAGGCGAAAGGTGCGCATGAAAGAGAACCCCATCAATTCAATAAGCGCCCGATTCTAGCGACAGTCCGGACAAACTGCAGCACTGTTATCACGACATTCTTCCGTGCTTCTCAACGGATCTTCTGACAACAGGCCGATCAGAAAAAGACAGATACTCTTGATCCTGAGAACTTGCAGACAAATAAACTCCCGCCACATTTACTTGCTGCAAAGCACTATCTATTATCCGCGCATGTCAGTATTTCGACTGACTTCATACTTTCAAGGTAAAACATCATGTCGCTGATTAACGAATATCGTGCTACCCGTGCCGCCATCGAGGAACTGCAGGCACGTCTTCAGGCCCTCGAGGAAGATGGCAAACTGCAGCAAGAACTGGAATTCGAAAAACGCCTGCGTGAACTGCTCGCGCAATATAACAAGGCACTGCCGGATGTACTGGCGCTGCTCGACAACGAAGGCAAGGGCCGCCAGGCACGCCAGGCGCGCGCCAGCAAGGCCGAGAGTGCACCGACCAGGCGCAGCCGCCGCGTGAAGATCTACACCAACCCCAATACCGGCGAAATCATCGAGACCAAAGGCGGCAACCACAAGCAGCTCAAAGAGTGGAAAGCCGTCTGGGGTAATGATGTGGTCGAGAGCTGGGCCTCAGTGCGCGATTGACCGCTTCTGCGCTCATGGCCATCCCGCCGGTGGCCGTGAGCGACTGCGCTGGCGCTCAGCACGGCGCCAGCGCGTAGCGTGCTGCCAGCCCCTGCGCCTGCTGCAGCCAGTTGTTCAGCAATTGTTGCTGCGCCGGCGTTGCCGCCTCCAGCAGTGAGCGCGCCTCCTGCACGAAACTGCCCAGCGTGATCGGCGCTCCCGCCTGCGGATCACTCAGGCGCATCCGGCAGAATGTCTGCCAGTGCTGCTGCTCCTGCGCATCCAGCGTATCGGCAAAGTTGCGCGCCCGATAACGGAACAGCAACTCTTCAAGACGCTCATCACTGAACTGACCCTGCCAGTCCCGCAGACGCTGCGGATCACTTTCACGTACCCGCATGCAGATATCGCGGTCACGGTCATTGATGAAGCCATCATACAAGCGCTGTTCCGGATCACTGGCTGAGGCAAATTCCCCTGCGCCATAGATCACCGGCAACTTGTACTGCCACAGGGGTAATTGCTCACGAAGTTGCCGCGCCCGCCCCTCGCAGGCCTCGATATCCAGCGCAAGACGCTGCCGGTCACTGTCACGCAGCACCTTGAAGGGCGCCACCACGGGACTTCGATTGATGTGCAGCAGTTTCAGCGGTACTGGCAACTGACCGGGCGTCAGCGCCTCGCGGCGGGTGTACAGCCGCGTGGCCAGTTCCTCGGCCGGCAGCTCCAGCAGCGGCGTGATATCGGCCTGCAGATCGCAGACGATCAGCGCGTTGCGATTGCGCGGATGCCAGGCCAGCGGTAGGACCGGCGCAATGAAGTGGCGCAGCGCACTAACGCGCCCCGAGACATGCAGCACCGGCTCCAGCAGACGCACCCTGGCGCTGACCTGCGCCTTGTGGCGCAGCTGATAGCACCACTCATACAACCGCGGCTGCACGGCACGGACCTTGCGGGCCAGCGCCAGCGTGGCGCGCACGTCAGACAGCGCATCATGCGCCTGGCCATGCTCGATGCCGTTGGCGGCGGTCAGCTGCTCAAGGCGCAGACTGACCCGCCCCTCCTCCTCGGGCCAGTTCAGCCCCTCCGGGCGCAGCGCATAGGCGGCGCGCAGCAGGTCGATCAGATCCCAGCGGGCATTGCCGCCCTGCCACTCACGGGCATAGGGGTCGAAGAAGTTGCGGTACAGGCTGAAACGGGTGACTTCGTCATCAAAGCGCAAGGTGTTGTAGCCGGCACTACAGGTGCCCGGCTGCGCCAGCTCGGCATGCAGACGGGTCATGAACTCCGCCTCGCACATCCCCTCGCGCTGCAGGCGGGCCGGATCGATGCCGGTGATCAGGCAGGACTGCGGATGGGGCAGGATATCGTCTGCCGGACGGCAGTACAGGTTGAGGGGCACCCCGATCTCGTTGAGCGCCTCATCGGTGCGGATGCCGGCCACCTGCAGGGGGCGATCGCGGCGGGGGTCGATGCCGGTGGTTTCATAGTCATACCAGAACAGGCTCGCGGTCACGGCAGGGCTCCAGAAATCAGCAGCCTGCAGTCTACCTGATCGCCGCAGCGGCGCGCGGCCCGCCGGTTGCCGACCCTTGCTGCGGGCGACTAGGCTGAGTCCAACCAGCGGCGCCGATCGACTGCGCCGCAGCCTGTGAGGATTCTGCTATGCAACTGCAGCAATTGCTGGTCGTCATCGATCCCGTCCATCCCGACCAGCCGGCCCTTGAGCGCGCAAGGCTGCTGGCCCGACACAGCGGTGCGCACGTCGAGCTGCTGCTCTGCGAGTACCACAGCGCCCTGGACAGCTCCAGCCTGTTCCAGCCAGAAGCCCGGGCGCGCGCGCAGCATGATCTGCTGAACCTGCGGCAGCAGTGGCTGGAGACGCTGACCGAGCCGCTGCGCAAGGAAGGCCTTGAGGTGAACCTTGCGGTGCGCTGGGGCAAGCCGCTGCATCAGATGATCCTTGGCCGCATCGAGGAACTGCAGCCTGATCTGGTGCTCAAGACCACCCACACGCACGGCCTGCTGCAGCGCTTGCTGCTCAGCAACAGCAGCTGGCAGCTGATTCGTCACTGCCCGGCACCGCTCTGGCTGGCACGGGCCGAACAGGCCTGGCAGGGCCGGCGCCTGGCGGT
>CAZFFB010000292.1:0-2980 GCA_964517735.1 uncultured Pseudomonas sp. | reverse complement strand
CTACAAGTTCTGATCGATCTGCCGACATGCAGAGGGCGCCTTCGGGCGCCCTTTTGCGTTGTACCGCCTGCTGACTCAAGGCATCAGGGACGTGTCAGCTCGCCTGCCAGGCTGTGCAGCAGTTGCTGCAGCCCGTCGCGCATCGGGGTGGGTGCGGGGAAGTGGTAATGCTGCGATAGCCGACGGTTATCCGCCCGAGAATGGCGAATATCCCCGGCGCGGGCCGTTGCATGGCTGACTGGTGGCAGCGCCCCCTGCAGCTCGCCCAGCAGGGCCAGCAGCTGATTGAGACTGGTCGAGCGCCCCAGCCCGACATTCACCGCACCCTCAGGCACTGTCTCGGCTTCCAGCGCCTGCACCAGCAGGGCCACCAGATCCGTGACGTAGACAAAATCCCGGGTCTGCTCACCATCGCCGAACAGGGTAATCGGCTGGCCAGCCAGGACGCGCTGACTGAAGATGCTGATCACCCCGGAATAGGGCGAGGACGGATCCTGGCGTGGTCCGAAAATATTGAAGAAGCGGAAGATTGCCGGGCTCAGGCCATGCTGACGGCGGTAGAAGTCGAGGTAGTACTCGCTGGCCAGCTTGTCAGCCGCATAAGGTGTCAGCGGCGCCGGCGGCGTCACCTCGCTGATCGCCTGCCCCTCGCCATTCTGCCCGTAGACCGCGGCACTGGAGGCGAAGACCACACGGCGTACCGCCTGCTCGCGCATGGCCTCGCAGAGCGCGAGGGTGGCCATGAAGTTGCTGCGATGCGTGGCCACCGGATCCTCGACCGAGGCCTGCACCGAGGCCACAGCGGCCAGATGCGCCACCGCGGTGCAGCCCTGCAGGGCCGCGGACAGCGCCGAAGCGTCCGCTGCATCCGCGACGATCAGTGCAAGATTCGGGTGATCCAGCGGCAGATTGCTGCGCTTGCCGGAGGACAGGTTGTCCAGCACCCGCACCCGATGACCACGCAACAGCAGCGCCTCGACCAGGTGCGAGCCGATGAAGCCGGCACCGCCGGTGACCAGCACGCAGGAGTCAGACATGACGGTAGTAACGCTCCAGCAAGGCGGGCAGACCGGCACGCCAGGCGCGTGGCTTGATGCCGAAGGTGTTGAGGATCTTCTTGCAGGACAAGACAGCGTGCTGCGGCTCTTCCGGCGCATCCGGGCGATCGATGTGCGCCTGAGCCAGCACCTCCTCGACCAGACCGCTCTGGTAACGGCGCGCCTCGGCCAGCACCGCCTGCCCCAGCGCCAGACTGGTGGCCGCCTCGATGCCGCCGTAGTGATAGGTGCCCCACAGCGGCGCGCCGCAGTCTAGCTGCTTGAGAATCGAGAGGATCACCCGCGCGGCATCATCGACCAGGGTCGGGTTGCCACGACGATCGTCCGCCAGATACAACGGCTCGCCGCTGGCCGCGCGGCGCAGCACCCGCGCCAGACGCCCCTCGGCGCTCTCGTCGAGCAGCCAGCCAAAGCGCAGCAGCACATGCCGCGGACAGGTCGCGCGAACGATCTGCTCAAAGCGCCACAAGGCCTGACCACGCAGGCTCAGCGGGCGTACTTCATCCTTCTCGTTGTAGGCGGTGGTACGGGTGCCATCAAACACCTTGCAACTGGACGGCTGCAGCAGGATCACATCATGGTGCAGACACAGCTCGGCCAGGCGCTGGATCGCCCGCTCCTGGGCAAACAGCCGCTCGGCCTCGACCTGCTCGGTCTGCAGCCAGTCGCTGTAATACGCCAGGTTGATCAGCGCATCAGGGCGCTGCTCGTCGAGCAGCGCCGTCAGGCTGGACGGGTCCCAGCCACCTTGCGGCGGGCGCGGGGCCAGCAGTTCGATGTCTTCCTCGGCGCCCTGGCGCAACAACGCCTGACCGAGGGCATTGCCGCCGCCCAGCAGCATCAGACGCATACGCATAGGAATGACTCCGTCAGGGCTCAGAACGGGATATCGTCGTCGAAACTGTCGTAATCCGGGGCCGGCTGGGCACTGGGCGGCGGTGCCGCTGGACGGCTGGGTGCCGAGGGACGCGCCGCGCCTTGCGGTGCCGACTGCGGGGCGGCACGCGGCGCACGCGGTGCATCATCCGCACTGCCGGGACGCCCGCCGAGCAGCTGCATCTGGCCACCCATGTCCACCACGATCTCGGTGGTGTAGCGGTCCTGGCCACTCTGATCCTGCCACTTGCGGGTGCGCAGGCTGCCCTCGACGTAGACCTGCGAGCCCTTGCGCAGGTACTCGCCGGCAATTTCCGCCAGCTTGCCGAAGAACACCACGCGGTGCCATTCGGTGCGCTCTTGTTGCTGCCCGGTCTGCTTGTCCTTCCAGGATTCGGAAGTGGCCAGGGTGATGTTGGTGACAGCGTTGCCGCTGGGCAGGTAGCGGGTTTCCGGGTCGCCGCCGACGTTGCCGATCAGAATGACTTTGTTAACCCCACGGGCCATGACGTTCTCTCCTGGGCATCAGCACGTCGCGGCCATGTTGACCAGGCGCTCGAGGGACGTGCGGTCCACTTGTTGTTTATCCACCTTGACATATACGGCGGCTTCTTCAGCCACCAGCACCGCATCGGTGACGCCGGGCACAGCCTTCAGGCGTGTCACCAGATCAGTCTGGGCACTGGCTGCCGGCGACAGCGCCAGGCGCAGACTGGTCACATACGGCGGCTCGCGCATAGTAGCAGCAATGACCAGCCACAGGGCAGCGAGCAGCGCGCAGCCCAGGAACACCGCCGCCACACCGCCCAGCTGGAACAGCGCGCCGCCCAGCATGCCGCCCAGTGCGGCACCAAGGAACTGACTGGTGGAATACACCCCCATCGCCGTGCCCTTGCCGCCGGCCGGCGAGATCTTGCTGACCAGCGAGGGCAGCGATGCCTCCAGCAGGTTGAAGGCCACGAAGAACAGCACCGTGCCGACCAGCAAGGCAGTCAGGTCGTTGCCGAACTGCCAGAAGAACAGCTCGCACAGCAGCAGCAGCAGCC
>CAZFFB010000291.1:0-2992 GCA_964517735.1 uncultured Pseudomonas sp. | reverse complement strand
TGCCGGAGTGATGTGATGAACGACGACCTGCTGCAGCGCGCCCGCGCCATACGCCTGGCGATCTTCGATGTCGACGGCGTGCTGACCGACGGCAAGCTGTACTTCTTGCCCGACGGTGGCGAGTTCAAGACCTTCAACACCCTCGACGGTCACGGCATCAAGATGCTGATCAACTCCGGCGTGCGCACCGCCATCATCAGTGGCCGCACCAGCACAGCGGTCGAGCGCCGGGCACAGAACCTTGGCATCCACCACCTGATTCAGGGCCGCGAGGACAAGCAGGTGGTGCTCGATGCGCTGCTTGCCGAACTCGGCCTCGACTACTCGCAGGTCGCCTACCTGGGCGATGACCTGCCTGACCTGCCGGTGATCCGCCGGGTCGGTCTGGGCATGGCGGTGGCCAGTGCCGATGGCTTCGTGCGCCGCAACGCCCACGGCGTCACGTCCGCCCGCGGCGGCGAAGGCGCGGCCCGTGAATTCTGCGAGCTGATCATGCACGCCCAGGGTACTCTGCAGGCGGCACAGGCCGCCTACCTGTGAGGGCGCTGCTGATGAACGGCACCCTGCGCCTTGGCCTGCTGGCTGCTGCACTGGCCGCCTTGCTGGCCGCCATCGGCTACTGGAACATCCGCCCGGAGAGCTTCATGGCGGGCGAGTCTCTTGAGGAGGCAGAGACCATCGACTTCTATGTCGAGGGGGCTCGGAGCCTGCAGTTTCAGACGGATGGCAAGCTGCACTACCGGCTGAGTGCCGAGCGCCTGGAGCATGTACAGGCCAGCGACCTGACCCGCATCACCGCGCCCGTGCTGCTGCTGCATCGCGGCAGCGAGCAGCCCTGGCAAGTCCGTAGCCTGCGGGGCGAGGTGCTGCCGGGCGGCGATCAGGTCGAGCTGCTCGAACAGGTACGGGTCGAGCGGCGCGATGTGCGCGACCGCCACACCCTGCTGACCACCGAGCGCCTCAGCGTCTTTCCCGAGCGTGAATTTGCCAGCACCGCCGCTCCGGTACGCATCGAGGCCGCCAACGGCGTGACCACCGCCACCGGACTGGAAGCCTATTTCAAGGACGGCAGGATGCGCCTGCTGTCGAACGTCAGAGGACAGCATGAAATCCGCTAGCACCCTTACCCTCCTCGGTCTGCTGCTGTGCACGCCGGCGGCCTGGGCCCTGCCCTCCGACCGTGAGCAACCCATCCGCGTCCAGGCCGACAGCGCCGAGCTTGATGAAAAGCAGGGCGTTGCGGTCTACCGCGGCGGCGTGATCATTACCCAGGGCACCCTGAAGATCACCGGCGATACCGTCACTATCACCCAGGACAATCAGGGCGATATCGAAGTCTTCACCGCCGTCGGCAAGCCGGCCCGTTACGAGCAGCAGCCGGCGCCGGACAAGCCGCTGGTGCAGGCTGCAGGCGTGACCATCCAGTACTTCGCCAGCAACGAGCGCATCGTGCTGAGCGATCAGGCGCGCATCGTGCAGGGCGGCAATACCTTCGAGGGCGAGAAGATCGTCTATGACACCCGGCGGCAGATCGTCAATGCCGGACGCGCCAGCGGTACCGACATCAGCTCGCCGCGTCCGCGCATCGACATGATCATCCAGCCGCGCCCGCGCGCCCAGGAGTAAGGCCGTCATGAGCGTCCTGATTGCCCAGCACCTGGCCAAGAGCTACAAGAGCCGCCAGGTGGTTCGTGATGTCAGCCTGTCGATCGCCAGCGGCCAGGTGGTCGGCCTGCTCGGCCCCAACGGCGCCGGCAAGACCACCTGCTTCTACATGATCGTCGGCCTGGTACGCGCCGATCAGGGGCGCGTGCTGATCGATGATCTGGACGTCACCCACCTGCCGATGCATGGCCGGGCCCGGGCCGGTATCGGCTACCTGCCGCAGGAAGCCTCGATCTTCCGCAAACTGACGGTAGCCGACAACATCATGGCGATCCTTGAGACGCGCAAGGACCTTGATCGTGCCGCCCGGCGTGACGCGCTGGAGGGGCTGCTGCAGGAGTTTCATATCAGCCACATTCGCGACAACACCGGCATGAGCCTCTCCGGTGGCGAGCGCCGGCGCGTGGAAATCGCCCGCGCCCTGGCCAGCGATCCGAAGTTCATCCTGCTGGATGAGCCCTTCGCCGGGGTCGATCCGATTTCGGTCGGCGACATCAAGCAGATCATCCAGCACCTGAAAAATCGCGGAATTGGCGTGCTGATCACCGACCATAATGTGCGGGACACCCTGGATATCTGCGAGACCGCCTACATCGTCAACGCCGGGCAGCTGATCGCCGAAGGGGATGCGCAGAGCATTCTCGACAACGCCCTGGTGCGTGAAGTGTACCTGGGCAGCGAGTTCCGCCTCTGAGCGCTGGCCCGATGCCTGCGCTATGCAGGCGCGCCGGCATCGGGCATATAATCGCCAGCATTTCGGCACACCGGTGCCGGTCAGCAGACAGCGTCACCGCGCTGGAAGACCCCAGGTACCCCTCCCCGCATGAAACACTCGCTAGTCCTCAAGATGGGTCAGCAGCTGACGATGACCCCGCAGCTGCAACAGGCCATTCGCCTTCTGCAGCTCTCGACACTCGACCTGCAGCAGGAAATCCAGGAGGCTCTGGACTCCAATCCGATGCTCGAGCGTCAGGAGGATGGCGATGACTTCGACAGCAGCGACCCGCTCGCCGAGCAGGACATCTCAGCCAGCGGCGATGCCGGTGAGCGCATTGCCGATCGCGACCCGGAAAGCCTGGACGAGGGACAGTGGCAGGAGCGCATCCCCAGCGAGCTGCCGGTAGATACCGCCTGGGAGGATATCTACCAGACCAGCGCCAGCAGCCTGCCGACCAGCGATGACGACGACTGGGACTTTACCGCCCGTACCAGCAGCGGCGAGAGCCTGCAAAGCCACCTGCTCTGGCAGCTCAATCTCTCGCCCCTGGGGGAGCGCGACCGGCTGATCGCCCTCGACGGCGGCACCCTCTGCTTCGGCTTCGGCAGC
>CAZFFB010000290.1:0-2999 GCA_964517735.1 uncultured Pseudomonas sp. | reverse complement strand
GGTAGCGCAGCGATGTGCCTTCCACCAGACCGTCGCCGCGCGGCAGGCGCAGTTCCAGCCAGTGAGCGCGGGTCAGCGCCTGCTGCTCGCTGTCGAACAGGCGCAGGCGCTTCCCCTGCGGTAGGCGTGTGGCACGCAGGTCGGGGGTATCAAAGGCGATACCGCCCAGCAGCAGGGTCTGCAGGGATTCGCTGTGCACCTCGACGCCACTCAGGCCACCCTTGAGGCGGATGCCGCTGGCATTCCAGAAACGGGTCGATGCATTGACCAGTCCGGCGTGTTCTGCCTCGATGTGCACACCGATCAGCACCTGCTGCTGGTCACGTGACAGCTGGTAGCTCTGCACGCTGCCGACCCGCATCTGCCGGTAGAGCAGCGGACTGCCGATATCCAGCGAGCCGAGTCGGGGCGCGGCCAGCACCAGATGCAGGCCGGGGGCATCGACGTCGAGCGGTGGCGCCTTGGCCCGGATGACAAACTCGCGGGCGGGCTTGCCTTGCTTGCCAAAGCGCACGGCCAGATAGTTGCCCTGCACCAGTGCTTCCAGGCCGCTGATACCGGCCAGGGAGATCGAGGGCTTGACCATCCAGAACTCGCTGCTGTCCAGCAGCAGTTCCTCGGTGCGTGGGTCCATGGTCAGCTCGGCGACCGGCTGGGCGAAATCGCGGCCCATGTCGATCTTCTTCAAGGTCCCGACCTGCACGCCGCCGTACATCACCGCGGTACGCCCCGACTGCAGGCCGGCGACATCCTTGAGCTGGAGCATGACCTTGAGTCCAGCTTCAGCGCTCTCATAATCATCGTAGAGGCGAAACGGCAAGGCCGGATCGGTGGGCGGGCTGTCCTTGCGGTGCTCGGGAGTGGCAAAGGCGATGCCGCCGCTGGCCAGGCTGACCAGTGACTCGGTGCGCAGCCTGAAGCCGGACAGACCGCCGGTGAAAGTCAGCCCGCCGGCATTCCAGAAACGGGTGTGCTTGCGCACCAGATGGGCGTAGGGCTCCTCGATGTAGATCTGCAGCTCGACGGTGCGCTGATCTTCAGCCAGCCGGTAGCTTTTCACCTGCCCGACCTGGATCTGCCGGTAGTAGACCGGGCTGCCCTGCTCCAGCGAGCCGAGACGCTCAGCCTTGAGGGTGAAATGCAGGCCGGGCAAGCGATCGGACAGCGGTGGTGGCTCGCGCAGGGCGGTAAATTCGCGCTGCAGCTCACCCTTGACCGGGTCGATGGCGATGTAAATACCGGAGACCAGGGTCTCAAGGCCCGTGACCCCAGCCAGCGAAACCCGTGGCTTGACCAGCCAGAAGCGCGTGTCGCGGCTCAGGTAATCCTTCGCCTCGCGGTTGATCTCAACGACCGCCTCGACACCCTGCAGGTCTGCATTGACGTGCAGATCGGTCACCGTGCCCACCGCGATGCCCTTGTGCATCACCTGGGTCTTGTTGATCTGGATGCCTTCGCCATCAGTGAATTGCACGCGGATCTCGATACCGGCTTCGCTGAAGGCACGCCAGAGCAGCCACAGGCCGATGAGCAGAGCCAGCAACGGCAGTATCCAGATGGCCGACCAGTGGCTGGTTCGGCGGATCTCGGGAGCAGGCAGTTCAGTCATGGGAGGAGTTACCATCGGTGTTGTCCCAGATCAGCCTGGGGTCGAAGGTGATTGCGGCCAGCATCGTCAGGATCACTACGCCGGCAAACGCCAGTGCCCCACTGCTCGCCTCGATGCTGGCAAGGTTGCCGAAACTGACCAGGGTGACCAGGATGGCGATCACGAAGATGTCGAGCATTGACCAGCGGCCAATCCACTCGATGAAGCGGTACATGAGGATACGCTGGCGGGGTGACATCATCTGATGACGTTGCACCGAATAGAGCAGCAGCGCGATGCCGATCAGCTTGAAGCTCGGCACCAGAATGCTGGCAATAAATACCACCGCAGCGATCGGCAGCATGCCCGCCTGGATCAGCTCGATCACGCCACCCATGATGGTCGCCGGGCTGGCCCGACCGAGCATGTTGACGCTCATGATCGGCAGCAGGTTGGCCGGGATGTAGAGCAGCGCAGCGGCCAGCAGCAACGCCCAGGTGCGAGCGATGCTGTTGGGCCTTCGCGCATGCAGGATAGCGCCGCAGCGACGGCAGCGCGGCGGCTGATCGGGTGCCGGCCGGTTGAGCTGATGACATTCGCTGCAGACCAGAATCCCGGCATCAAGGGCGCGCATCGTCGTCCTCCAGCGCCGCCCAGATCTGTTGCGGCGACATGCTGATTTCCAGCCAGATCTGCGCGAGCAGCAGACCGATGAAACAGAACAAACCCGCGCCAACGTTCAGATCGGCCATGCCGATCAGCTTGATCATGGAAACCAGGATGCCGATCAGGTAGACCTCGAGCATCCCCCACTCGCGCAGGTGGTGGTAGGAGCGATACAGCCAACGGCCAATGCCCAGGGCAGTCCGCCAGCGGATGCAGAGCAATACGGCCAGCTGGCAAAGCAGCTTGAGCAGCGGGATCACCATGCTGCACAGCAGCACAACCAGGGCGACGACTTCCATCCCACTGTGATAGAGACCCTGCACACCGCTCCAGACGGTTTCCGCGCTGCGCTGACCGAGCAGCTCCAGCTGCATGATCGGCAGGAAGTTGGCCGGGACGAACAGCAGCAGGGCTGTCAGTACCAAGGCCAGGCTACGACGCTGTACATGGATACGGCGGACAGACAACTCGCAGCCGCAACGCGGGCAACGAGCCCTCTGCTCCCAAGCAAGATCAAGGCGACGCATCAACAGATCACAATCATGGCAGGCAGTCAGCTGCTCGAGCGGTAACCGCTGCAGTGGCGAAGCTGGGGACAGATCAGACATGGCAAGGCAGTTTCATTGAGGGATGAGGCCATGTTGGCTGAAACCATGCAGGCCCGGGCATGATGTTCTGGAAAATATCCGTTGCAAAAGACAAACCCCCGACCTGCGTATGCAGATCGGGGGTTCGGTATAGGTGC
>CAZFFB010000289.1:116-3007 GCA_964517735.1 uncultured Pseudomonas sp. | reverse complement strand
GCGGCGGTCCCAACCGCATCGGCCAGGGCATCGAGTTCGACTACTGCTGCGTGCACGCGGCGCTGGCCATGCGTGAAGACGGTTTTGAAACCATCATGGTCAACTGCAACCCGGAGACCGTCTCGACCGACTACGACACCTCCGATCGCCTGTACTTCGAGCCGGTGACCCTGGAAGACGTGCTGGAGATCGTGCGCGTCGAGCAGCCCAAGGGCGTCATCGTGCAGTTCGGCGGGCAGACTCCGCTGAAGATCTGCCGCGCGCTGGAAGAAGCCGGTGTGCCGATCATCGGTACTACCCCGGACGCCATCGATCGCGCCGAAGACCGCGAGCGCTTCCAGCAGATGGTCCAGCGCCTCGGCCTGCGTCAGCCGGCCAACGCCACCGCGCGCAGCGAGGACGAAGCCCTGGCCCACTCCAAGGCCATCGGCTATCCGCTGGTGGTGCGTCCGTCCTATGTGCTGGGCGGCCGGGCGATGGAAATCGTCTACCAGGAAGAAGAACTCAAGCGCTACATGCGCGAAGCGGTGAAGGTCTCCAACGACAGCCCGGTGCTGCTTGATCACTTCCTCAACTGCGCCATCGAGGTGGATGTGGATGCGGTGTGCGACGGTGAGACCGTAGTCATTGGCGCGATCATGCAGCACATTGAGCAGGCCGGCGTGCACTCTGGCGACTCGGCCTGCTCGCTGCCGCCGTACTCGCTGCCGGCGCACATCCAGGACGAGATCCGCGAGCAGGTCAAGAAGATGGCCCTGGAGCTCGGCGTGGTCGGCCTGATGAACGTGCAGATGGCCGTGCAGGGCGAGGACATCTACGTCATCGAGGTCAATCCGCGCGCCTCGCGTACTGTGCCGTTCGTCTCCAAGTGCGTCGGCGAGTCGCTGGCCAAGGTCGCGGCCCGCGTGATGGCCGGCAAGACGCTGGCAGAGGCCGGATACACTGCCGAGGTGATCCCGCCGTACTACAGCGTCAAGGAAGCAGTGTTCCCGTTCAACAAGTTCCCCGGCGTCGACCCGATCCTCGGCCCGGAGATGAAGTCCACCGGTGAGGTGATGGGCGTCGGCGACAGCTTCGGTGAAGCCTTCGCCAAGGCCCAGCTGGGCGCCAACGAGATCCTGCCGACCGGCGGCACCGTGTTCATCAGCGTGCGCGAGGATGACAAGCGCTTCGTCGCGCAGATCGCCCGCGACCTGATCGGCCTGGGCTTCGAGGTGGTGGCCACTGCCGGCACCGCCAAGGTGATCGAGGCCGAAGGCCTGCCGGTGCGCCGCGTCAACAAGGTGACCGAGGGTCGTCCGCATGTGGTCGACATGATCAAGAACGACGAAGTCAGTCTGATCATCAACACCACCGAAGGCCGCCAGTCGATCGCTGACTCCTTCTCCATCCGTCGCAACGCCCTGCAGCACAAGATCTGCATCACCACCACCATTGCCGGTGGCCAGGCGATCTGTGAGGCGCTGAAGTTCGGTCCCGAGAAGACCGTGCGCCGTCTGCAGGATCTCCATGCAGGAATCAACGCATGAGCAAGTTCCCGATGACCGTCCAGGGCGCTCGCGCCCTGGAGGACGAACTCAAGCATCTGAAGACCGTGCTGCGTCCGCAGATCACCCAGGCCATCGCCGAAGCGCGTGAACTGGGTGACCTCAAGGAAAACGCCGAATACCATGCCGCCCGCGAACAGCAGGGCATGGTCGAGGCGCGCATCCGCGACATCGAAGGACGCCTGCAGAACGCCCAGATCATCGATATCACTGCGATTGCGCACACCGGCAAGGTGATCTTCGGTACCACCGTGGAGATCGCCAACTGCGATACCGATGAAAGCGTGGTCTACCAGATCGTTGGTGACGACGAAGCCGACATCAAGGCTGGCAAGATCTCGGTCAGCTCGCCCATCGCCCGTGCACTGGTGGGCAAGGAGGAGGGCGATGTGGTGGTGGTGCAGACACCCAGCGGCGTGATCGAGTACGAGATTGTCGAAGTTCGTCACCTCTGATCATGCGGCGGCGTCCGGCTCGCTACGGGCCGGCGCCATCGCCTGGCGCCTGGCGCAGACCTTCTGGGTCGGTGGCCTGTGGGTGCTGTATTTCGTGATGCTGCCGGCGCTGGAGCATTACGGATTGGCCCCGGCTCTGCTGGATGTGCTGTCCGGCGCTTTGCTTGATCTGCTGCTGGGCTTTGCTGCCTTCTGCGTGCTGATGCAGCAGCTTGTGCTGTTGCAGGCGTTAGGGTGGGCCGCTTCATGGCGAAACCTGCGCGGGCAGTTGCTGCTCGCGACGCTGCTGCTGGTAACGGCAGCGCTGCTGGCGCCTTGGCTGGTCAGTGAGGTTGTGCTGTGGCAGCGCTATGCACTGCTGGCTGCAGCGACCTGCGGGTTGCTTCTGGTGCTGCAGCCGGTGCCTGGCGAGTCGTGAGAGGGTGGGCGCGGCACAGGTCGTGGCGCCCATCCGGTCTCAGAGCGAGTGGCGAACCACGTTGGACAGCTGACGGTTCTGCTTGGTGGCCTTGCGATAGACCAGGGCCATCTTGCCGATCACCTGTACCAGCTCGCAGCGCGCTTGCTGGCAGAGTGCGTCGATCAGGGCGCGGCGGTCGTCGCGCTCGGGCAGGGCGAACTTGATCTTGATCAGCTCGTGATCATTGAGCGCCCGCTCAAGCTCTGCCATCACACCCTCGCTCAGACCGCCCTCTGCGACGATCAGGACCGGGCTCAGATGATGGCCAATCGATTTGTAGTGTTTCTTCTGCTCATTGGTGAGCGGCATAATCTGACCCCTGCGTCCGGTCCAGTTGAAAGCGGCGGCTAGTGTATCAGAGAGCACCTCATCCTTCGATCCGGCCTGGTCAAGAGGGGTCAAACGGCGTTACAACAGCGCCTGCCCGCA
>CAZFFB010000289.1:0-106 GCA_964517735.1 uncultured Pseudomonas sp. | reverse complement strand
ATAGCGATCCGGCCGTGGTGGAAAGCGGTTTCCACACGGTGCCGGTCAGAGAGGGTAGTCAATTGAACGACATGGCAAAGAACCTGATCCTGTGGCTGATCATCGC
>CAZFFB010000288.1:0-3013 GCA_964517735.1 uncultured Pseudomonas sp. | reverse complement strand
TGAGGGGGCAGTGTGGGTCGCTGGCGGAGCTGCCAGCGGCCTGTCCGGGGCTTATTCACCTTCCTCGAAGTAGTCGTTGATCAGTGTCTTAAGGGCTGCCAGCGCCTCATCAGCCTGCTCTCCTTCGGTACTGAGATGGATGCAGGTTCCCTTGCCGGCGGCCAGCATCATCACCGACATGATGCTCTTGCCATCCACCAGACTGTCGCTGCTGCGCCCGACTCGCACCTGACAAGGGAAGCGGGCCGCCACGCCAACGAACTTGGCGGCAGCCCGCGCATGCAGGCCGAGCTTGTTGATGATGGCGATATCGCAGGCAGGCATGAGGGAATGGGGCCTTCTAGGGGAGGTCGCGGTGACGGATCTGTACGTTCTTCAGGTGTACGCGCAGGGCCTGACCAAGCCGCTCGGCCAGGTAGACCGAGCGGTGCTGACCGCCTGTGCAGCCGATCGCCACGGTGACGTAGGCCCGATTGCTGGCAGCAAAGCGCGGCAGCCACTTGTCGAGATAGCTGTGCAGGTCGCTGAACATTTCCTCGACGTCCGCCTGACCGGCCATGTAGTCGCGAATTGGTTGTTCCAGGCCATTGTATTCGCGCAGCTCCGCCTTCCAGTACGGATTGGGCAGGCAGCGCACATCAAAGACCAGATCGGCATCGACCGGCATGCCGCGCTTGAAGCCGAAGGATTCGATCAGGAAGGCTGTGCCCGGTTCAGGCTTTTCCAGCAGGCGCAGGCGGATGCTGTCGCGCAGCTGGTAGAGGTTGAGGCCGGTGGTATCGATCTTCAGATCGGCCAGATCGGCGATCGGCCCGAGCAGTGCGATCTCGTCATGGATGGCTTCGGCCAGGGAGCGGTGCTCGTCGGTCAGCGGGTGGCGCCTTCGGGTTTCCGAGAAGCGCTTGAGCAAGGTGGCGTTATCGGCATCCAGGTACAGTACATCGCACTGAATACTGCGCTGGCGCAGCTCCTCAAGCAGCTGAGGGAAACGCTTGAGCTGGCTGGGCAGATTGCGCGCGTCAATAGAGACGGCAACCTGCGGGCGCAGCAGCTCAGCATCCAGCAGCACCCGCTCGGCAAGCTCTGGCAGAAGTCCGGCTGGCAGGTTGTCGATGCAGTAAAAGCCGCTGTCCTCAAGCACTGCCAGCGCGGTGCTCTTGCCTGAGCCGGAACGCCCGCTGACGATCACCAGGCGCATGGCTCAGCGACCATCCACGGTGTCGAGGACCACCTGGTAGAGATCGAAGCCGTCACGTGCCTTGCGCAGCTGCTCGCGCACGTCGGCGCGATCCAGCAGTCCGGCGATCTGGCGCAGCAGCTCCAGATGCTCCTCTGTGGCGGCCTCAGGGACCAGCAGCACGAACACAAGATCGACCGGCGTACCGTCGATGGCATCGAAGTCGACCGGTGTATCAAGACGCAGCAGGGCACTGACCGGCACCGAGCAGCCGGAAAGCCGGCAGTGGGGTATGGCGATGCCGTTGCCAAAGCCGGTGGAGCCAAGCTTCTCGCGCGCTACCAGACTTTCGAAGATGTCATGTGCATCGAGCCCGGGAATATCCCGGGCTACGAGGTCGGCGATCTGTTCAAGAACGCGCTTCTTGCTGCCTCCCGGCACGTTCACCTGGGAACGGCCGGGGGTCAGTATGTGCTCTAGACGAGTCATGGGGATGTCGTGACAGAATCAGCGGGCGGCAGCACCCTGCTCGCGGGCGATCTGCTTTTCCTTGTGCTTGATCAGTTGACGGTCGAGCTTGTCGGCCAGCAGGTCGATGGCGGCATACATGTCTTCGTGATCGGCATGGGCCACCACTTCACCACCGGCGACGTGCAGGGTGGCTTCGATTTTCTGCTGCAGCTTCTCCACGCTCATGATCACCTGTACGTTGGTGATCTTGTCGAAGTGGCGAGTCAGTCGCTCGAATTTTTCGTTGACGTAAGCGCGCAGGGCTTCGGTCACTTCCAGATGTTGGCCACTGATGTTCACTTGCATACCGCTTTCTCCTTATTGCCACCGGCCGGCGGAACGATTGACCGCTGCGGCGTGGCTGTTCTCATTGGGGCATTACACCAGGCGCTTGCGCTCACTGGACGGTGCAATGCCGAGTGATTCCCGATATTTGGCGATGGTACGCCGCGCTACCTGAATCCCCTGTGCCTCCAGTAAACCAGCGATCTTGCTGTCACTCAACGGCTTTTTCGGATTTTCCGCCGCGACCAGCTTGCGGATGATGGCGCGTATCGCCGTGGAGGAGCACTCGCCACCTTCGGCGGTACTGACGTGACTGGAGAAGAAGTACTTGAGCTCGAAGATGCCGCGTGGGGTGTGCATGTACTTCTGGGTCGTGACCCGCGAAATGGTCGACTCATGCATGCCGACGGCCTCGGCGATATCGTGCAGTACCAGAGGTTTCATCGCCTCCTCCCCCTGCTCGAGGAAGGCCTGCTGCTGGGCAACAATCTCGCTGGCGACCTTCATCAGGGTTTCGTTGCGGCTGAGCAGGCTCTTGATGAACCAGCGCGCTTCCTGCAGCTGATTGCGCATGAAGGTGTTGTCGGCGCTGGAGTCCGCCCGGCGCACCAGACCTGCATAGTGGGGGTTGACCCGCAGGCGCGGCATGGCCTCCGGGTTGAGTTCGACCAGCCAGCGCTCACGCTCCTTGCGCACGAGCACATCAGGTACCACATACTCGGCCTCGCTGGACTCGATCTGGGCCCCGGGCCGCGGATTGAGGCGCTGGATCAGGGCGATAACCTGCTTGAGCTCCTCCTCGCGGATGCGCAGGCGGCGCATCAGCTGGGCGTAGTCGCGGCTGGCGAGCAGCTCAAGGTAATCGCGTGCCAGTCGGCGAGCCTGCTCCAGCCAGGGCGTGCCGGCCGGCAGCTGCCGCAGTTGCAGCAGCAGGCACTCGCTAAGATCGCGCGCGCCGATGCCCAGCGGCTCGAACTGCTGAACGCGATGCAGGACCATCTCCACCTCATCCAGCTCGATATCCAGCTGCGGGTCGAAGGA
>CAZFFB010000287.1:0-3017 GCA_964517735.1 uncultured Pseudomonas sp. | reverse complement strand
TCGCGCTGCTCGCCCTCGGTGTAGGCGAAGGGAATCTGCTCGGCGTAAGGCTCAAGGAAGAAGTCAAAAGGGTTGAACACCGCCATCTCGGCGACCAGGTCGACCTCGACACGAAACTCGTCCGTCTTCTCCGGGAAGACCAGACGGGCCAGGTAGTTGCCCTGCGGATCCTGCTGCCAGTTGATGAAGGGCCCCTCAGGCTGCACTTTCAAGGAATACGAGAGAATCCGCGTGCGGCTGTGGGGCGCCGGGCGCAAGCGGATGATTTGTGGCCCAAGGTGTACCGGGCGGTCGTAGCGGTAGTGGGTGAGATGATGCAGTGCGACATGGATCGACACGGCGAGCCTCCTGCGAGCCAACGGTAAGGGGGTCAGGCAAAACCCGTGCCGCCGCTGCCGCTGTTGCTCCATGCGACCCGCCCGCGGCGGGCATGCTGCCCGGTACGACGCAAATACTGGACACGCAGCGTGGCACAACGCCCCACGGGCGGCAATCACCTATCCGGCCAGTGCCAGACTGACCAGCACCGCGCACTCGACCAGCTCCAGCAACGCACCGGCACTGTCACCGGTGGTCCCCCCCAGGCGCCGTAACAGGGCGCGCCGGCACAACACGAACACCAGCAGGCTCACCGCCAGGGCCAGCCACCCGGTCGGGCCCCACAGCAGGGCGCTCAGCGCGACCAGCGCCAGCACGCCGCAGGCAGCGCGGCGCGGCAGGTGCTCGGCCATCGCGCTGCCCAGTCCGCCGGCCCGCACATAGGGCGTGCCCCAGAGCAGCAGCAGCACGGCACTGCGTGCCAGCAGCGCGGCCAGCAGCAGGGCTGAAAGACTGCCCGCCAGCAGCAGCGCCCAGAGTGCGGTGAACTTGAGCAGCAGCAGGATGATCAGTGCGGCAACCGCCATCGGGCCGCTGGCCGGATCCTTCATGATCGTCAGCGTACGCTGGCGATCACCCAGACCGCCCACCCAGGCATCCACCGTATCGGCCAGGCCATCCAGGTGCAGCGCACCACTGGCCAGCACCCACGCCGCCAGGAGCAGTGCGGCGGCCAAAGGCGCAAAGGCCTCGCCCAGCAGTGTGGCCAGCAGCATCAGCCCCCCGCCCAGCAGTGCGCCGACCAGCGGGTAGCAGAGCAGCGAGCGCCCCAGCTCAGCGGGCGTGGGCCTGCCCGGCAGGCGGATCGGCAGGCGGGTGAGAAATTGCAGCGCGATCAGCAGCGGCAGCAGGCGGTGCACGGTGCGACTCCTTGAGAAGGCCACTCAGGGCAGGCTCAGTTGCAGCGCGCCGGGCACGCCGCGCACATTTTGCGCCACCTGCAGGCGCTGCAGCGCAGCATGCCCGACCTCCACCTGCAGCAGGTCCTGACGGGGCAGGCCACGGGCGCGCGCCAGCAGCAGGCGCATCACCCCGCCGTGGGTGACCAGCAGCAGGTGCTGACCGGCGAAGCGCGCATGCAGACGCTCGATGGCTTCCAGCACCCGCGCCTCAAAGTCGATCAGCGGCTCGCCCTCTGGCGGGGTAAAGGCGTAGGGATCGGCCCAGAAGCGTCCCAGCGCCTCGGCATCGCGCTGCATCAGCTCGGCCGCACTGCACCCGTCCCAGGCGCCAAAATCCAGCTCGCGCAAGCCGCTTTCCAGCTGCAGGGGCAGCGCCAGGCGGGTGGCCAGCTCATCTGCAAAAGCCGCGCAGCGCTGCAGTGGCGAGCTGACGATCGCCTGCCAGGGCGCCGGCGTGGCCACGGCGGCGCGCATCTGCGTCCAGCCGCGCGCGGTCAGGGCATCGTCGAGGCGCCCGCGCAGGCCACCGCCCTGCTCGGTTTCTCCGTGACGCAGCAGATCAAGGATCATGCTTGCCCCTCGCTCACATGTGCCTCGGCAAAGGTCGCCATGCCGCCATGCAGGCTGCAGGCCATCTGCAACAGTGGCACGGCCAGTGCCGCACCACTGCCCTCGCCGAGCCGCATCTGCAGATCGAGCAGCGGCTCGGCCTGCAGGGCCTGCAGCACCACATCGTGGCCGGGCTCGGCCGAGCGATGGGCAAACAGCAGCCAGGCGCGGCAATGGGGGTTGAGGCGCACCGCACAGAGCGCCGCCACACTGGTGATGAAGCCATCCACCAGGACCGGCAAACCCTGCTGAGCGCAGGCGATGAACGCCCCGCAGAGCGCCGCCAGCTCAAAGCCGCCCAGACGGCGCAGCGCCTCCAGCGGCGTGACACAGCCGTGCAGATGCTGCTGCAGGGCCGCATCGATGACCCGCTGCTTGTGGGCCAGCTGCGCCGCATCCAGCCCGGTACCCGGCCCGGTCAGGGCCAGCGCCGGCAGATCCAGCAGTGCACAGCCCAGCGCCGCGGCGGCGGTGGTGTTGCCGATGCCCATCTCGCCGCCGACATACAGGCCCGCCCCGCTCTCCAGCGCGCGCTGCACGCTGGCTCGTCCGGCCTCAAGAGCCGCCTGACAGGCCTGCAGGCTCATCGCCGGCTCATGGGTAAAATTGGCCGTCCCGGCGGCGATACGCTGGTCGAGCACCCCGGCCGGTGGTGCGGTGTCGCCGACCGTGCCGACATCCACCACTTCAAGGCGCGCCGACAGCTGACGGGCCAGCACGCTGATCGCCGCCCCGCCATTGACGAAATTGGCCAGCATCTGGCGCGTCACCGCCTGGGGATAGGCCGAGACACCCTCGCCGGCCACGCCATGATCGGCGGCGAACACGCTGATCCACAGCGGCTCTGGCCGCGGGCAGGTCCGCCCCTGCATGCCGGCCAGCTCAATGGCCAGCGCCTCCAGACGTCCCAGCGCGCCGCGCGGCTTGGTCAGCTGCAACTGACGCTGTGCGGCCTTGTAGCGGGCCACGTGATCGAGCGGCTGTACCGCCATCTGCCACCAGTGCTCGCTCATCAGCACGCCTCCTTGAGCAGCAGCGGCAGCCCCGCCACGCACAGCTGCACCCGGTCGGCGCGCGCGGCCAGCGCCTGATGCAGCCAGCCGGCCTCATCGACAGAGCGGCGGGTCA
>CAZFFB010000286.1:0-3022 GCA_964517735.1 uncultured Pseudomonas sp. | reverse complement strand
AAGGTGGGACCCGCGTTGATGCGGGCACGCTGGCGGTGATGAACAACGCGCTGGTTCCGGCCGGTCTGCTGGTCAACCTGCTGCTCTGGAACCGGGAGGCCGATCTTGGCCGTCTGGCACTGGGTGCCAGCGTGATCCTGATCTCACTGTGGGTCAATCGACTGGGGCGCGGCGCCGGGCAGGCGGCATAGTATCTGCAGCGGCTGTCAAGGAATCCACCAGTTGCAGGTCGACTCAGGGTAGTCTATGCGCCAGAAAATTCTTCCTTCGAGGTAATCCGTGTTCGCTGATTTCGGTTTGCACGAGCGTCTGCTCAAGGCGCTGGCGTCCCTGTCCTTTGTCGAGCCGACAGCGGTTCAGGCGGCGGCTATCCCTGTGGCCCTGCAGGGGCGTGATCTGCGGGTGGTGGCCCGCACGGGCAGCGGCAAGACGGCTGCCTTCGTGCTGCCGCTGCTTGATCGGTTGCTGGCAGCCCCGGCGCCGCATGCGGCTGCCCGGGCGCTGATCCTGCTGCCGACCCGTGAGCTGGCTCAGCAGACCTTGCGCGAGGTGCAACGCTTTGCTCAGTTCACGTTCCTCAAGGCTGGACTGATCACCGGCGGTGAGGGGTTCAAGGAGCAGGCAGCGGCGCTGCGCAAGAACCCGGAAATTGTCATCGGCACGCCCGGTCGGCTGCTCGAGCATCTGGCCGCCGGCTCGCTGGATCTCTCGGATGTCGAGGTGCTGGTGCTCGATGAGGCTGATCGCATGCTGGATATGGGCATGGGCGAGGATGCCTTGAAACTTGCCGAGGCCTGTGTTGCCGAGCAGCGTCAGACGCTGCTGTTCTCGGCGACCGGAGGCGGGCGGGTACTGGATCGGGTGATCGAGCAGGTGCTGCGTGATCCGCTGCAGCTGGTACTCAACCGCCGCACCGAGCTGAACGAGAAGCTCCGTCAGCAGGTGATCACCGCCGATGATGTGGCCCACAAAGAGCGTCTGCTGCAGTGGCTGCTGGCCCACGAGTCTTTTGCTCAGGCGATCGTCTTCACCAATACACGGGTGCAGGCTGACCGCCTGGCGGGTGTGCTGCGCGCCTCAAAGGTCAAGAGTTATGTCCTGCATGGTGAAAAGACCCAGGAAGAGCGCAAGCAGGGTGTCGATCGTTTGCGTCAGGGGCATGTGCAGGTGCTGATTGCCACGGATGTGGCGGCAAGAGGGCTGGATATCGAGGGGATTGATCTGGTGATCAACTTCGATATGCCTCGCAGTGGTGACGAGTATGTGCACCGGGTCGGGCGCGCCGGGCGTGCCGGGCAGGATGGCTTGGCCATTTCGCTGGTTTGCCATAATGACTGGAATCTGATGTCGAGCATTCGCCGCTACCTGCAGCAGTCCTTCGAGATGCGGCAGATCAAGGAGCTGCCCGGCAGTTACACCGGGCCGAAGAAGGTCAAGGCTTCTGGCAAGGCGGCAGGCAGCAAGAAGAAAAAGCAGAAAAAAGACGGCACGCCGGCGCGTGCCCGCAAGCCCCAGTCCCGCAAAGGGCCTGCTGTCGCGCTGGGTGATGGTTTCGTGGCGCCCAAGCGCAAGCCACAGGAGCCGGCTTCCTGAGGGCGCGAGGCATGTCATGCCGTGGGTGTGAGCAGCGGTGACTGGCACACGATGATCTGACGTTTGATTGGTAAGGAGTCTTTCGATGAGGATGGGGATTTTTCTGCTGCCGGTGGTGCTGGCTGGCACAGCAGGCTGCGTGATGACCGCCAAGCAGCCGGCACCTGCGCCGGCTGTCTCCGGCAGCACTGTAGGGGTGTGGAGCGATATGCCGCGCACCGCGCAGCGCCCGATGATGGCGCCCGCGGCAGCCGTCATGCCGATGCCGCAGACGCAAGCGCAGTCTGAGCCGGCGGCCAGGCCGGTTCCAGCTCCCGCCGCTGCGCGGTCGGTAGCAGCCCCTGCAGCACTGCCGCGTCCTGCGCCGGCCCCTGTCTCCGCCCCGACGTTGCCGGGCGTGCCCGTAGCGGGTCTTGTGACACAGACATCGGCGCGCTCGGCGGGCACTCAGGTCGCATCGGTGGCGGCGTCCGGCAATCAGTGCTGGGTGCAGTCGATCGTGCGTCCGCGCCCTGTGCAGCAGCCAGTCGACATCGTGGTGCGTGATTCGGTCACCCGGCTGCAGGTGCAGCCGGCACTGCTCGGGGATGGCAGCAAGCAGGTTGTGACCAAGGCCGGTACCACCATGTACGAAGTTCAGCCTCCGGTATATCGACCGGTGACCGAGCGTGTCGAGATCAAGCCGGAAGTTCGGCGCACTGTGGTGGTCCCTGCGGTCTTTCAAGATGTCAGCGAGACAATCATCGTCGAGGCGGCGCGTACTGAGCTGGAGCCATGCAAGGCTGCCGGAGGCGTGCGCTACTCGAATGCTCCGGTCAGTGCGCTGTGCACTCGCGAGATTCCGGCCAAGACCCGAACCGTACAGAAGAAGCAGCTGGTTACGCCGGAGACCACCAAGGCTGTGGTCGAGCCTGCCGAGTACAAGGAGGTGACGCGCTGGGTGCTCGAATCTCCAGCCAAGACCGTTCCAGTTCAGGTTCCGGATGAAACCACCAGCCTTTCAGTCAAGTCGATCGTCAGGCCGGAGCAGGTGCGTGAGCAGGAAGTGCCTGCGGAGCGCACGCAGATCGAGGCAACGCGTTATGCGGGCGAGCCCAAACTGGTGACCGTGCCGGCCGTCTGTGATGCCGATATCAGCGAACCCATGATTGCTGCACTGCAAAATGCACTCAAGCGTGCGGGGCTCAATCCGGGGGCGCTTGACGGCAAGCTGGGGCGCCGTACGATTGAAGCACTGCTGGAATATCAATTGCGCAACGGGCTGGCGTACGGTGCGTTGACTTACGAGAGCCTGGAGCATCTTGGGGTGCGTTGATCGAGGCACCAAGCCGGTTTGCTGGGGTGGAGGCGGGGGGGGGGGCGGCGCAGACAGCCCCCCCCCCCCCCCAAAAGAAAAAAAAAAAAAAAAGAAATGAGAAGAGGGGAGTGA
>CAZFFB010000285.1:0-3055 GCA_964517735.1 uncultured Pseudomonas sp. | reverse complement strand
CGATGGCCCAGCAGGATCTGCACCACACGCAGGTCAGCGCCGTGATTGAGCAGGTGCGTAGCAAAGGCATGGCGCAGGGTATGGGGCGACAGCGGCTGGGTAATCCCGGCGGTCTGCGCATGGCGCTTGATGCGGTGCCAGAAGGTCTGGCGGGTCATCTGCTCGCCACGCAAGCTGGGGAACAGCACATCACTTGGCCGGCCCAGCAGCAGCTCGCCGCGCGCCTCACGCAAGTAGCGCACCAGCCAGTCGGCAGCCACCTCGCCCAGCGGCAGCAGGCGCTCCTTGAGGCCGGGACCACCGACCTGCAGCAGCCCTTGCCTGGGGTCGACCTGCGTCGTGGTCAGCGCCACCAGCTCGCTGACCCGCAGCCCGCAGGCGTACAACACCTCCAGCATGGTGCGATCGCGCAGACCGAGAGTCTGCGCAGTATCAGGTGCCGCCAGCAGCGCCTCGACCTGCGCTTCGCTGAGACTGTGGGGCACCGCACGCGACTGGCGAGCCAGTGCTACCTGCAGGGTCGGATCGATGCCAAGCAGCCCCTCGACCCGGCAGTAGCCGAAAAAATTGCGCAGGCACGACAACAGACGCGCCGTGGAGCGCGGGTGATAACCGGCCTGCGTGCGCCAGTCGAGGTATTCCATGAGCAGGTCACGGTCGCAGCGCGCCAGATCACTGCCGCGCCCGCGCAGCCACTCCTCGAACAGTGCCAGATCAGTGAGGTAGGCACTACGGGTGTGCGCGGAGAGGCCACGCTCCAGCCAAAGGTACTGCTGGAAGCGCTCGATCAGCGGATGGTCATTGACGGGCATGGACAACGCTCTGAGCGACCGGGGGAGTCGCAGTTTGCCATGGTGCAGCAGGATGCAGCCAGATACCTGCAAGGCTGTGCTGCAGGCACAAAAAAGCAGCCCGCAGGCTGCTTTTTTTGGCGGAAGGCCAGTCGATCAGACCAGCTTTTCCTTGATGCGCGCGGCTTTGCCGGACAGGTCGCGCAGGTAGTACAGCTTGGCCTTGCGCACGTCACCGCGACGCTTGACGGTGATGCTGTCGATCAGCGGGCTGTAGGTCTGGAAGGTACGCTCGACACCAAAGCCGCTGGAGATCTTGCGCACAGTAAAGGCGCTGTTCAGGCCACGGCTGCGCTTGCGGATGACCACACCCTCGAAGGCCTGCAGACGCGAGCGGTCGCCTTCCTTCACTTTCACCTGGACGATCACGGTGTCGCCGGGGGCGAAAGCCGGGATCTCTTTGTTCATCTGTTCAGCTTCGATCTGCTGAATGATCGGATTCTTGTTGCTCATGCTGTGCTCCGCAGACAGGTATACCCTGCCATCGATACGTTAACTATCGTTCTGCTGGAGGATGTATTCATCCAGCAGCTTTTTCTCTTCTCCAGAAAGCGAGCGACTATCCAGAAGATCGGCTCGACGCTGCCAGGTACGCCCAAGGGCTTGCTGCAAACGCCAACGCCGGATGTGTTCATGGTTGCCGCTGAGCAGCACCGCAGGAACACGCTTGCCTTCGTACACCTCAGGGCGGGTGTAGTGCGGGCAATCGAGCAGGCCATCCGTGAAGGAATCCTCCTCGGCGGAATCTGCATGCCCCAACGCTCCGGGCAGCAGCCGCGTGACCGCATCGATCAGCACCATGGCCGGCAGCTCACCGCCGGACAGGACGTAATCACCGATCGAACATTCCTCATCCACGTGCGCCTCGATGAAACGCTCGTCGATGCCTTCATAACGTCCAGCGATGAGGATCAGAGCCTCCTCCTTCGCCAGCTCACGGACCGCCGCCTGGTCAAGACGACGCCCCTGCGGTGACAGGTAAATCACCTTCGCCGCACCGCCTGCAGCTGCCTTGGCATCGGCCAGGGCACGCTTGAGCGGCTCAATCTTCATCACCATCCCCGGGCCACCGCCGAAGGGCCGGTCATCCACCGTCTGGTGGCGGTCTTCGGTGTAGCTGCGTGGATTCCAGCAGTGCAGCTGCAGGAGATCCTGCCTTACTGCGCGGCTGGTGATGCCGTGTTCACTGATGGCGGCGAACATTTCGGGGAACAGGGTGAGCACATCTACCCGCATGGGTCAGAAATCCGCATCCCAGTCGACCCTCATCTCGCCGGCAGCCAGATCGATCTTCTGCACGCATTGCTCCGTATAGGGCAACAGCCGCTCGCGATCATCCATGCTGCCCGCACAGGGCTTCACCACCAGTACATCGTTGGCACCGGTTTCCAGCAAATGATCAATCACGCCGAGCAGCTGCCCGTCCTGATTGATGACCTTGAGACCTTCCAGCTGGTACCAGTAGTACTCATCGGCTTCCAGAGCAGGCAGTTCGCTGCGCGGGACACAAATAAGAAAACCAGCATAGCCACGGGCCTCTTCACGATCGTCAAGACCCTTGATCCTGGCGGTCAGCACCTTGCCATGCAGGCGCCCGCTTGCCAGTTCGACCTGGCGCACCTCGCCGTCGCGCATCAGCGTCCAGCGACGGTACTGCAACAGGTTGTCCAGCGGATCGGTATAGGAATAGATCTTGACCTCACCGCGGATGCCGTACACCGAAGTGATCTTGCCCAGAACAACCAGGTCCTCGGCGGGTGTCGGCGAATGCTGCATGATCAAGGACTCAGGCTTTCGCCGCTTCCTTGAGCAGCTGAGCGACGCGCTCAGACGGCTGGGCGCCCTGGCTCAGCCAGTACTGGGCACGCTCGGCATCGACGGACAGACGCACTTCGCCACCGGCAGCAATCGGATTGAAGAAACCGATGCGCTCAACGAAACGGCCATCACGGGCAGAGCGGCTGTTGGTCACAGTCAGGTGGTAGAAGGGGCGCTTCTTGGAGCCGCCACGAGCAAGACGGATGGTTACCATTGAAATTCGTTCCTGTAGTCGGTGCTAACTTAAAGGCACACACTTTAAATGGGCCTAGGCCCGAAAGGCCGCATATTCTAAGGATTATCCGGCCGTTTGCAAATCTCTTTTTCCGCCACCTACCGGCAGCCACAGCTCACAGCTTCGGCAGACCGCCCGGCATCATGCCGCC
>CAZFFB010000284.1:0-3076 GCA_964517735.1 uncultured Pseudomonas sp. | reverse complement strand
TGAGCTGTTCGGCGAGGTTCGCATCAACATCTTCAACATCGCCAAGATCAGCTCCGAGGTGCGTGGCGGCAAGGAGCCGCGCATCAAGCGGATGCGCGAAGTGCTGGGCGACAGCTATTTCAACCATCTGGCCAGCCTGGACGATCTGGTGCTGCTGATGGACGAATCGCACCGCTACCGCGCCCAGGCGGGGATGCGGGCGATCAACGAGCTTCAGCCACTGTTTGGTCTGGAAGTGACCGCCACGCCCTTCACGGAGTCGAGCAAGGGGCCGGTGCCGTTCAAGAACGTGGTGATGGACTACCCGCTGGCCCGCGCCATCGAAGACGGCTTCGTCAAGGAGCCGGCCGTGGTCACCCAGCGCGACTTCAACGTCAAGCAGCATGCGCCGGAAGAAGTGGAGCGGGTCAAGCTGGAGGACGGCGTGCGCCTGCACGAGGCGACCAAGGCCGAGCTGCTGACCTACGCCCGCGAAAACGACGCCAGGGTGGTGAAGCCCTTCATGCTGGTGATCGCCCGCGACACCACCCATGCCGGGCAACTGCTGGCATGGCTGGAATCGGATGTCTTCTTCGAGGGGCGCTACCGCGGCAAGGCCATCCAGGTCGACTCCAGCAAGAGTGGCAAGGATGAAGAGGAAATGATCACCCGGCTGCTGGCCGTGGAAAGCGTGGATGAGCCGACCGAGATCGTCATCCACGTCAACATGCTCAAGGAAGGCTGGGACGTTACCAACCTGTACACCATCGTCCCTCTGCGGGCCGCCAATGCACGCACGCTGATCGAGCAGTCCATCGGCCGCGGCCTGCGCCTGCCCTATGGCAAGCGCACCGGAGTGGAGGCAGTGGATCGCCTGAACATCGTCGCCCACGACAAGTTCCAGGAAATCATCGACGAGGCCAACCGCGGCGATTCGCCGATCCGCCTCAAGCAAGTGATCCTCGATGCGCCCAAGGCGGACGACAACAAGACCAGCGTGCAAGTGCAGTCCGGCGCGCATGCGATGCTCGGCCTGAGCGAAGGCACAGAGCAGCCGGCTGCTGAGCAGGAGAGCAAGCCTGGCGAGGCAAGCAGTGCCGGTGCGAATGCCGAAACACAGAAGCCTGCGCCGATTTTCACCACCGACGCGGAGAAGCAGGCTGCCCGTGTGGTGATGGAGGTGATCGGCCAGTATGAAACTCGCCGTGATCTGGTGCCGAGCAGCAAGGATCTGCTGAAGAAAGAGGTACAGGAGCAGATCAAGGCCGAAGTCGCCGAGCGCCTAAAGCCCCAGCAGGGCTCACTGCTGGAAGGCCAGGGCGCGAATGCACCTGAGCTGAATCTGGGTGATGTGGTGGCCAAGACCACCGAAGTGGTGGTTCAGCAGACCATCGATATTCCGCGCATCACGGTAGTGCCGACCGGCGAGGTAACCTCGGGCTACCACCCGTTCACGCTGGGCGATCTGCCCAACTACCAGCCGGGCCAGCGCGAGATCGTCGGCCAGACGCTGAGGACCAATCAGCAGTTCACCCTGAGCCGGGAGAGTGGTATCCGCGAGAAGCGTCTGGAGGACTACATCGTCAAAAAGTTGATCGACTTTGACGACGTTGATTACTTCACTCAGGCCGAGCTGCTCTACGACCTGGCCGGGCAGGCGGTGGCCCACTATCAGAAGCAGAACTACGCCGAAAGCGAGCTGCACGAGATCCTCGATACCCACGGTGCGGATCTGGCCCGCCTGATCCATGCAGAAATGCACAAGCACTTCTGGGAAGAGGCCAGTGGCTATGAGGTCAAGGTCAGCCGCGGCTTCACCGAGCTCAAGCCCTGCAACTACACGGTAGCGGCCAACCAGCCGGTACACCGCGTGCGCGAAACAGTCACCGAGACCAGCCGGATCAAGCAGATGCTGTTCGGCGGCTTCACCCGCTGCCTGTACCCGCTGCAGAAGTTCGATTCGGACACCGAGCGGCGCTTTGCCGTGATCCTTGAGCGCGAGGCCCTGAAGTGGTTCAAGCCGGCCAAGGGGCAGTTCCAGATCTTCTACAAGCTCGGTACCGAGCAGCCGGAGTATGTGCCGGACTTCGTGGTGGAGACTGACAGCTGCATCTTCCTCGCCGAAACCAAGGCTGCCAGCGACCTGGAAACCCAGGAAGTGCAGGCCAAGGCCGCTGCCGCTGCACAGTGGGCCAAGCATGCCTCCGACTACGCGCAGAGCGTCGGCAGCAAGCCCTGGAAGTACCTGCTGATCCCGCACAGCGAAGTAACCGAGGCGAAGCGGCTGATGGACTATCTGCGGTTTGAGGTGAAGGCGCCGGTATCGGTGGCCGGCTGACAGGCGCAGGGCTGAGCAATCGGCCTGAATGACTCAGTGCTCCAGGTGCTTTCTGTGCCTGGAGCATGGGGTTTTCTGTACGCGGAGCGGGCTTTGAAGATGAGAGCCGGCCGCAAAGGCACATCCGAGGGAACGAAGTGAAAGCAACTGAAGCCAATCTGCTCAAGTTTCTCCGCAAGTCACCGCAGTTTGTCATTCCGATTTATCAGCGCAACTACTCCTGGACGGAGCAGCAGTGCCGCCAGCTTTGGTCGGACATCCTGCGCGCCGGGCGTGAGAAATCCGTCAACGCTCACTTCATCGGCTCCATCGTGTATATCGAGCGCGCCCTGTCGTCGGTCACCAGCCCGGAAGCCCTGCTGGTCATCGATGGGCAGCAGCGCCTGACAACCTGTACGCTGCTGATCGCTGCTTTGGCCAGCCATATCGCGAGTATTCCTGCTGATCAGCTGGAGGCGCTTGATGAGCTGCTGGATACGTTCTCGGCCAGGAAGCTGCGCAACTACTATCTGCTCAATCCGGACGAGGACGGTGAGCGTCACTTCAAGCTGATTCTTTCGGAAACCGACAAGGAATCGCTGCTGGCGATCCTCAAGCAGGCGCCGATGCCTGCCGAACACAGCACCCGCATCCAGGAGAACTTCCAGCTTTTCCAGTCCTTGCTGAGCCAGAACAGCTCCGAGCTGGTGGCGATCTGTGAAGGGCTCGCGAAGCTGATCATCGTCGATGTTTCCCTTGATCGCGGTCAGGACAATCCGC
>CAZFFB010000283.1:0-3084 GCA_964517735.1 uncultured Pseudomonas sp. | reverse complement strand
AGGGCGTGGTGATCCCCGCCGAGCAGCAGGACATGCTGCGCACCGAGCTGGCGATGCTGGAGGCCGTATCGCGGCTGCGCAGCCAGGAGCTGGCCGGCAACAGCGTGCTGCAGGACGTCTCCAGCAGCCGGCGTGACCTGCTGCAGCAAGAGGTCGCGCAGCTCGAAGCGCAGGTCCTCGCCCTGCAGAACACCCTCAACGACAAGCGCCGCGCCGAGTCGGCCGAGGCCGCTGCCCAGCTGACCCGCGACACCCAGGACAACCCGCGCGGCAGCCTGCTGCTCACCCAGTCGGAGCTGAACCTGGCGCTGAGCGACTACCTGCTCAAGGCCACCGAGCGGGCCAATGTGCTGGTGCGCCGCAACATCGAGACCCGCCAGCAGCTGGACAGCCTCAAGCAGACCGCCCAGGCCCTCGATGAGCAGATCGCCGTGCTCAAGGGCAGCCTGCTGCTGACCCGCATTCTCTATCAGCAGAAGAATGCCCTGCCCAAGGTCAGCATCTACGGCAAGCTGGCCGACGAGATCGCCGATCTGCGCCTCTACCAGTTCGAGCTCAACCAGCGCCGGGCCGAGATCGTCAACCCCCAGCAGTACATCGATACCCTGCTGGCCAGTCAGCCCGAAGGCAGCGTCACCGCGGCGCTGCGCCAGGAGCTGGAACAGCTGGTGCGCGGGCGACTGGAGCTGCTGGAGCGGCTGAATGCCGAGCTGGGCAACCTGCTGACCCAGGCCATCACCCTGCAGCTCAACCAGAAGGAGCTGCTCGATACCAGCGCGACCCTGAGCCGCACCCTCGATGAGCAGATGTTCTGGATCGCCAGCAACAAGCCGCTGGATCTGGACTGGTTCAAGGACGTGCCCCAGCGCCTGCAGCGCCAGCTCGAAGCCCTGCCGGTGCTGAGCAGTGCCCAGGCGGTCAGCCAGGGGCTGCTCGCCCAGCCGCTGCTGTTCCTGCCGCTGGTGCTGCTGCTCGGCCTGCTGCTGGGCGGGCGACGCTGGCTGCGCAGCCTGCTCGATCAGTTCAGCCAGAAGGCGCACCATCCGCGCCGCGACAACCAGCTGGCCACCCCGCTGGCCATCGCCTGCCACCTGCTGCTGGTGCTGCCGCTGCCGCTGATCATCGCCGCCTGCGGCGTGCTGCTGATCCAGGACCCGCAGGAAAGCACCACGGTGTTCGGCGCGGCCCTGCTCAAGCTGTCCCTGGCCCTGCTGGTGTTCGGCGTGGCCTACCGGCTGCTGGCACCGGGCAGCGTGGCCGAGCAGCATTTCCGCTGGCCGCCCGAGCAGGTGCAAGGCCTCTATCGGCAGGTGCGCCGCCTGGGCCTTGTGGTGATGCCGATCGTGCTGGTGGTGAGCATTGCCGAGCAGCAGCTCTCGGGGCTGACTGAGGATGTGCTGGGGATCTTCATCCTGCTGTCCAGCTTCCTGCTGATGAGTGCGATCCTGCTGCGCATCATGCTCAGCCAGCCGCCGTTCTTCGGCTCGCGCATCCTGCACTTTGTCGCCGCCTTGCTGCTGGTCGGCCTGCCGCTGGCCCATGTGCTTTTGGTCAGCTCCGGCTACTACTACACCGCCCTCAAGCTGACCGGCCGCCTGCTGGACACCCTCTACATCATCGCCGTGTGGGTGGTGCTGCAGTCCACGGTGATCCGCGGCCTGGCGGTGGCTGCCGGCCGACTGGCCCTGCAGCGCGCCGAAGCACGCCGGCTCAGTCAGGCGCTGGAGGGCGGCGACAGCAGCGAGACGATCGAGGAGCCGGCCATGGCGCTCGAGCAGGTCAACCAGCAGTCGCTGCGTCTGGCCCGCCTGACCCTGACCTTGGCGTTCATCGGCCTGTTCTATCTGGTCTGGGCCGACCTGCTGGCGGTGTTCACCTACCTGGACTCGGTGACCCTCTACGACTACACCACCGTCAGTGGCGAGCAGGTCACTGTGGTGCCGATCAGCCTGAGCGATCTGCTCGGCGCCCTGGTGATTCTCGCCGTCACCGTGGCGCTGGCCCGCAACCTGCCGGGGCTGCTGGAAATGCTGGTGCTCTCGCGCCTGCAGCTGGCCCAGGGCAGCGCCTACGCCACCACCACCCTGCTCTCCTACACCATCATGGCCACCGGGCTGGTCAGCACCCTCTCGACGCTGGGCCTTAGCTGGGACAAGCTGCAGTGGCTGGTCGCCGCGCTGTCGGTGGGGATCGGCTTTGGCATGCAGGAGATCTTCGCCAACTTCATCTCCGGCCTGATCATCCTGTTCGAGCGCCCGGTGCGTATCGGCGATGTGGTGACCATCGGCAACCTGTCGGGCTCGGTGAGCAAGATTCGCATCCGCGCCACCACCATCACCGATTTCGACCGCAAGGAAATCATCGTCCCCAACAAGACCTTCATCACCAGCCAGCTGATCAACTGGTCGCTGACCGACACCGTCACCCGCGTCACCCTGAAGATCGGCGTGGCCTATGGCTCGGATCTGGACCAGGTACGCCGCCTGCTGCTGCAGATCGCCCGCGACAACGCCCGGGTCCTCAAGGAGCCGGATCCGCAGGTGTTCTTCCTGACCTTCAGCGAAAGCACCCTCGACCATGAGCTGCGCATCCATGTGCGCGAACTGGGCGATCGCAACCCGGCAATCGATGAGATCAACCGCGAAATCGACCGTCAGTTCCGCGAGCATGGCATCGAGATCGCCTTCCGCCAGCTCGATGTATTCATCAAGAACGCCGCTGGCCAGCAGCTGCAACTGGTCCATGAACAACCGCTGCCCAGCGCAGCGCCCCAGCAGGACACGCCGTGAAGACCCTCGATCAGCTGACCTTCGACAACCGCTTCGCCCGCCTCGGCGAGACCTTCTCCACTGCCGTGCTGCCCGACCCCCTCGAGCAGCCACGCCTGGTGGTGGCCAGTGCCAGCGCGCTGGCCTTGCTGGATCTGCCGGCCGAAGAGGCGCAGCGCGCCGAATTCACCGCCCTGTGCGCCGGCCAGCAGCTCTGGAGCACGGCCGAGCCGCGGGCGATGGTCTATGCCGGGCATCAGTTCGGCCACTATAACCCGCAGCTGGGCGATGGCCGCGGCCTGTTGCTGGGCGAGGT
>CAZFFB010000282.1:0-3116 GCA_964517735.1 uncultured Pseudomonas sp. | reverse complement strand
GGCAAAGTTGTACTGGCGCATGCACCAGGTGAAGGTGAAGAAGGCGTAGATGAAGATCAGCGCCACACAGATGATCTTGATTTCCGACAGCTCGCGGCTGACCGCCTGCACGAACGGCAGTTCAGCCAGAATCGAGACCGCCCGCTCGGTGGAGCCCAGCACGGTCAGCACGCCGGCCAAGATGATCAGTGTACTGGAGGCGAAGAACGAGGCATTACGCTCCAGATTGCCGATCACATTGGCATCAGCTATCCGATTGTCACGGGCCATGAGACGTAGCATCCAGTCCTCTCGGTAGAGGTGCAGAACGCTGGCCAGGCATGGCGTATCGCGGCCTTTCCAGATGGCGTAACGGGTATAGCCCCACCAGCAGGCCACGAACCAGGCCACAGCCAGCAGGTGCGGCAGGTAGTCGGCCTCCCATGGCAGAAGCGGGCTCAGCGTATCGAGCGACAACGACATGATCGATCCTTATGCAAGGGGCGACCGCCCGTGGCGGCCGCACGCCTTCAGTGTTGCAATGTCCAACCTGTGAGTTCAGCCAGAGCGATGCCGATATCTCCCAGCGAGCGCACGGTCCGCACCCCGGCATCCTCCAGCGCCGCAAACTTTTCCGCAGCGGTTCCCTTGCCACCCGAAATGATCGCACCGGCATGTCCCATGCGTTTGCCGGGCGGCGCCGTAACGCCGGCGATATAGGATACGACAGGCTTGCGCACGTGGGCCTTGATATAGGCCGCGGCCTCCTCCTCGGCACTGCCGCCAATCTCGCCGATCATCACGATTGCCTCGGTCTGCGGATCCTGCTCGAACAGCTTGAGTATGTCGATGAAGCTCGAGCCCGGAATGGGGTCACCGCCAATACCCACACAGGTCGACTGACCAAAACCAGCATCGGTGGTCTGCTTGACCGCTTCATAGGTCAGGGTGCCAGAGCGCGAGACGATACCCACCTTGCCGGCTTTGTGGATATTGGCCGGCATGATGCCGATCTTGCACTCTCCGGGTGTAATCACCCCCGGGCAGTTGGGGCCGATCAGCGTGACCCCCAGCTCGTCGCACTTGACCTTGACCTCGAGCATGTCCAGGGTCGGGATACCCTCGGTGATGCAGACGATCAGGCGGATACCGGCAAAGGCAGCCTCAAGGATCGAGTCCTTGCAGAACGGTGCCGGCACATAGATCACCGAGGCCTCGGCCGCGGTCGCGGCAACCGCCTCGCGCACGGTATCGAAGACCGGCAAGCCCAGATGCTGGGTACCGCCCTTGCCCGGTGTGACCCCGCCCACCAGGCGGGTGCCGTACTCAAGGGCCTGCACGGAGTGGAAGGTCCCCTGGCTGCCGGTGAAGCCCTGGCAGATCACCCGTGTATTGCGATCGATCAGAATGCTCATGCCCTGCCCTCCACGGCAGCTACAACCCGCTGCGCCGCCTCGGCAAGGCTGGCGGCCGGAATGATGTTCAGACCACTGTCGGCCAGTACCTGTGCGCCGAGCTCGGCATTATTGCCTTCAAGACGCACCACCACCGGCACGGCCACCCCCACCTCGCGCACCGCCGCAATGATGCCCTCGGCGATCATGTCGCAGCGCACAATGCCGCCAAAGATATTGATCAGCACCGCTTTGACGTTGTGATCGGAGAGGATGATCTTGAAGGCCTCATTGACCCGCTCAAGGGTCGCACTGCCGCCGACATCGAGGAAGTTGGCCGGGCGCCCGCCGTAGAGGCTGACAGTATCCATGGTGCCCATGGCCAGTCCGGCACCGTTGACCATGCAACCGATCTCGCCGTCCAGCGCCACATAGTTAAGCTCCGAGCGTGCGGCGCGGACTTCGCGCGGATCGTCCTGGGTGGTGTCCTGCATCTCGCGCAGGCGCGGCTGACGGAACAGCGCATTACCATCGACACGCAGCTTGGCATCCAGGCAATGCAGATGCCCGTCCTTGCGCACCACCAGCGGATTGATTTCCAGCAGCGCCAGATCAAGGTCCTCGAACAGGCGGGCCAGTGTCACGAAGATCTGCGCAAACTCCTTGACCTGTCCGCCCTTGAGCCCGAGCTGAAAAGCCAGTTCACGTCCCTGGAAGGGTTGCGCACCCACCAGCGGATCAATGCTGGCCTTGAGAATCTTCTGCGGCTGCTCGTGGGCCACCTTCTCGATATCGACCCCGCCTTCGGTCGAGGCCATGAAGACAATCCGTCCACTGGCCCGATCCACCACCGCACCCAGGTACAGCTCACGGTCGATCTCGGTACAGGCCTCGACGAGAATCTTGTTGACCGGCTGCCCGCGGGCATCTGTCTGATAGGTTACCAGGCGCTGATCCAGCCACTGCTGGGCAAAGGCGCGCGCCTCCTCCTTGCTGTGTACTCGCCGCACACCACCGGCCTTGCCACGCCCACCGGCATGCACCTGTACCTTGACCACCCAGGCCGTGCCGCCGATCTTGTCACAGGCCTCGGCAGCCTCACGGGGGGTATCCACGGCATAACCCCGTGAGACCGGCAAGCCATATTCGGCGAACAGCTGTTTGCCCTGATATTCGTGAAGATTCATCGGCATTTACCACTTTAGTTGTAGTTTTGCACGGTCTGGATCCTAACCGCGAAGCCATGAAAGTGCCTAGAGCCTGCCTGGCGAAAACCTGCACGCCACACCATGACACCGTCCGGCATCAGCCAGCATAGCCGAGAAACGACAAGGCCCCGGAGATGAAGCCGCAGCTTCACCTTCCGGGGCCTTGCAAGAACGGCTGCCGACATCACTGCCGGCAGCTGCTCACTCAGCGCTTCTTGCGATTGGCGATGTGGATGGCATGACCATTCACCGCCAGTGCCGCTTCATGCAGCGCTTCGGACAGCGTCGGGTGCGAGAACACCATCATGCCAAGATCCTCGGCGCTGGTGCCAAACTCCATACCAATCGCGCCCTGCTGGACCAGCTCGGCAGCCGCCGGGCCGATCACATGCACACCCAGGACACGATCGGTGCGGGCATCAGCGATAACCTTGACCATGCCGTGGGTATCATTGGCGGCCATGGCACGACCGCTGGCAGCAAACGGGAAGGTGCCGACGTTGATCGCCACGCCCTCAGCCTTGAGCTGCTGCTC
>CAZFFB010000281.1:0-3156 GCA_964517735.1 uncultured Pseudomonas sp. | reverse complement strand
AACAGTACGGCAGTCCAAGAACAAGGTTTGGGGAGTAAGGATGAATAAGAGTCAAGAAAGTAAAGCCGAGCAAGGCATGGAGAGGTATTTTTTCCGGTCTTCAGCAAAAGATTTCAACCAGCTCCCAGGAAGACCGATCGCTTACTGGGCGAGCGTCAATATGCTTAAGGCTTTTGTAGGCAATCAGCCTTTGCATCAGGTCGCCACTCCGCGTGCAGGAATGATTACTGGAAATAATGCAAAGTTTGTGCGCCTCTTTCATGAGGTCAATTTTAACGGAATATCCACTGATAGCATCTCAAGAGATGCGGCCAAAAGATCTCAAAAGAGGTGGTTTCCTTATCAAAAGGGTGGTCCATTTAGGAAATATTACGGCAATATGGAGTATGTGGTCGACTGGAAGGATGACGGGCTTCTGCTTAGGACAACTACAGATTCAAAAGGAAAGGTTCCTGCCCATGCGTTTAATGAGGACTACATCTTTAGAGTAAACGTAAACTGGTCCGCAGTTTCCTCGGGTAGTTTCTCTTCGCGGATAACTATTTCTGGCTGCCTTTTTGATGCTAGCGGATCCGCGGCTTTCCCAGAAGACTCAGAGCTGGTCTACGTAATATCATCATTTCTTAACTCACCGATTGCGAGAAAGATGATTTCATTCATAAATCCGACGCTCAACTTTCAGGCATGGGAGATTGGTAGTCTTCCGTTGCTGGAAGCTGAATCGCAAGATTTGACTGAAATCAAAAGCAACACGAGAACGCTTCGAGAGCACGCGAAGATTGATTGGGACTCAAGTGAAACCTCTTGGGACTTCACAAGCCTGCCGCCGCTGCATTCTGACTACCACCAGCCAACGCTGAAGGCCACTTACCAGAAACTCCGCGCCCACTGGCGCGAAATGATGCTGGAGATGCAGCGGCTGGAGGAGGAGAACAATCGCATCTTCATCGAGGCCTACGGCCTGCAGGAGGATCTGACACCCGACGTACCGCTGAATGAAATCACGCTCACTTGCAACCCGCACTACCGCTACGGCGGTGACAAGAGCGAAGAAGAGCTGGAAGCCCTGCTGCAGGCTGACACCATGCGCGAGCTGGTGTCCTACGCCGTGGGCTGCATGTTCGGCCGCTACAGCCTCGACAAGCCGGGGCTGGTGCTAGCCAATCAGGGCGATACGCTGGCCGAGTATCTGCGTCAGGTACCCGAGCCGCGCTTCATGCCGGATGAAGACAACGTGATTCCGCTGCTGGATGGTGAATGGTTCGCCGATGACGTGACCGAGCGCTTCCGCCAGTTCCTGCGCGTGACCTTTGGCGAAGAACACTACGAGGAAAACCTGGCCTTTATCGAAAAGGCGCTGGGCAAGGATCTGCGCAAGTACTTCCTCAAGGATTTCTACGCCGACCACGTCAAACGCTACAAGAAGCGCCCGATCTACTGGCTGTTCAGCAGCCCCAAGGGCACCTTCAATGCGCTGGTCTACCTGCATCGTTACCGTCCGGACACCGTCAGCGTAGTGCTGCAGTACCTGCGCGACTTCCGCAAGAAGCTCGCCGCGCGGCTGGACTACCTGCAGCAGGTGGCCATCAGCACCTCGGCCAGCCAGGGCGAAAAGACCAAGGCCAACAAGGAAGCCGAAACCATCAAGAAGCAGCTGCTGGAGCTGGACGACTACGAGCGCGAAACTCTCTACCCGCTGGCCACCGAGCAGGTTCAGCTGGATCTGGATGATGGCGTCAAGGTCAACTACCTCAAGCTGGGGGCTGCGCTGAAGAAAATTCCGGGTCTCGAAGCCAAGGGCGAAGATTGAGCGCTTATCAGGAGCAGTCACGATGCTGATTCATGCCATTCAACTGAACAATTTCCTGAGCTTCGGAGCGGTGGAGGAGCGCATTCCGCTGGGTCCGTTGAACGTGATCATCGGCCCCAATGGTTCGGGCAAGTCCAACCTTCTGGAGTCCATTGCCCTCCTGCAGAGTGCCCCCGAGCAGTTGCTGAAACCTAGTCGCGAGGGCGGTGGGGTGCGCGATTGGCTGTGGAAGGGGGCACAAGGCACTCCGACAGCCACCTTGGACGTGTTGATCGACAACCCCAAGGGGGGGCAGAGCCTGCGCTATCACCTGGCATTCACCGAGGTGGGGCAGCGTTTCGAGATTGTCGATGAGCGAGTCGAGAACGAGGCTCCTGATGGTGCTGAGCATACCCAGCCGTATTTCTACTACCGATTCAACTCGGGGCGGCCTGTACTGAACGTGAAAGGCACCAATCGTTCGTTGCAGCGTGAAGATGTCGATCTGGAGAAGTCAATTCTCTCCCAGCGACGCGACCCCGATCAGTATCCGGAAATCACATACCTGGGGCAGGTGCTGGGGAAAATGCGCCTGTACCGGGAGTGGAGTTTTGGCCGTTACACCGCTCCCCGCCTGCCGCAGAAAGCCGACCTGCCCAATGACATGCTGGAACCGGATGCCAGCAACCTGGGACTGGTGCTGAACCGATTGCGCCGTGACCCTGAGGTCAAACGCAGGTTGCTCACTGCGCTTCAGGCGCTTTACGACGGAATCGAAGATTACGACGTGCAGATCGAGGGGGGCACCGTGCAGGTGTTCTTCCACGAGGGGCGCTTCATGATGCCTGCCACGCGCCTGTCTGACGGCACGCTGCGCTATTTGTGCCTGTTGGCGGTGCTGTGCCACCCCAATCCGCCGCCGCTGGTGTGTATCGAGGAACCGGAGCTGGGGTTGCATCCCGATGTGCTGCCTACGCTGGCCGAGCTGCTCAAGGAGGCTGCCACGCGCACCCAACTGATCGTGACTACTCATTCCGACGTACTGGTGGATGCCCTGAGCGACCAGCCCGAGGCCGGACTGGTGGCCGAGAAGTCCGATGCGGGCACGACGCTGACTCGGCTTGATGCCGAAAAGCTCAAACCTTGGCTGGAGAAGTACCGCCTGGGACAGTTGTGGACTCGGGGCGAGATTGGAGGTACGCGGTGGTGAAGCTCTATGTCGAAGGAGGGGGGGATGCTGCTGCACTGAAAACGGCGTGCCGCGAAGGGTTTGCCAAATTTCTGGGCAAGGCGGGTCTGACAGGTCGTATGCCCCGTGTTGTGGCCTGCGGCAGCCGGGCGGACGCCTACGATTCGTTCTGCACTGC
>CAZFFB010000280.1:0-3160 GCA_964517735.1 uncultured Pseudomonas sp. | reverse complement strand
TGGCGCTGATGATGCCCATGGTCACCGTCTGGCCGACGCCGAACGGGTTGCCGATTGCCAGACTGACATCGCCGGTACGGATGCGCTCGGAGTTCCCCAGGGTGATGGCGGGCAGATCCGCCAGATCAATCTTCAGCACCGCCAGATCGGTTTCCGGATCGCTGCCGATCACCTGCGCCAGGGTTTGCCGGCCATCGGCCAGTGCGACGCGGATCCGCTCGGCGCCGGCGATCACATGGTTGTTGGTCAGCAGATGCCCTTGCGGGCTGAGGATCACTGCCGAGCCCAGGCTGGATTCGCTGCGCGGCCGCTCGCCGGTGTCCTCGCCAAAAAAAGGTCGCAAGGCCGGCTCGCTGTCCGGCGGGTTGGCCAGACGGGTGGTGTACAGGCTGGCCACTGCCGGCGCCGCCCGTGCCACCGCGTCGGCATAGGACACCGGGCCGCTGGCAGCGCCCGGCAGGAACGGACGTTGCGGCGCAAGGCCCAGCTGCTGCGGGAACAGCAGCATGAGCGCCAGGGCCAGCAGGAGGCCGATCAGCGCGGGTGGGCCGAGGTAACGCAGGATCTTGAGCATCTTCTCGGCATCCTTGGGCTTGCGGCCTGCGGGGCGGGCTGATTAAGGTGGCGCGCATTATACGGGAGCGCTGCCGCGGTGGCAGTCGACAACGTGATGGAGTCTGAACGTGGCCATTGCCCTCAAGACCTTGGTCGCCGAGTGCGACCGTTATCTGGATGCGGCACGCATCAGCGATTACTGCCCCAATGGTTTGCAGGTCGAGGGCCGCGGCGAGGTGCGGCGCATCGTCAGCGGCGTGACCGCCAGTCAGGCACTGCTGGAGGCGGCCATCGAGCAGGGGGCGGACCTGGTGCTGGTCCATCACGGCTACTTCTGGAAAAACGAGAACCCCTGCGTGGTCGGCATGAAGCAGCGCCGCCTGAAGACCCTGCTGACCCATGACCTGAGCCTTCTGGCCTACCATCTGCCACTGGATGTGCATCCTGAGGTCGGCAACAACGTGCAGCTGGCGGCTCGTCTGGGTCTTGGCATCGAGGGGCCACTTGAGCCTGGCAATCCCCGCTCGGTAGGGCTGGTCGGTCATCTGGCCGAGCCACTGGCGCCGGCTGCGTTCGCGGCGCAGGTGAGCCAGGCGCTGGGGCGCACGCCGCTGCTGGTGGCGGGGGATCGGCCGATCCGGCGCATCGCCTGGTGCAGCGGCGCGGCCCAGGGCTATATCGAGCAGGCCGTGGCGGCCGGTGTGGATGCCTATCTGAGCGGCGAGGTCTCCGAGGCGACCGTGCACTGCGCCCGGGAGAATGGCATCAGTTTCCTGGCCGCCGGCCACCATGCCACCGAGCGCTACGGGGTGCAGGCACTGGGGGACTATCTGGCGCGGCACTTTGCCATCGAGCACCGCTTCATCGACATCGACAACCCGGTCTGAGCGCGGCCCGCGGCATATTTATAGAACTATAGGTTCTATTTGGTTGGCTTATTAGAATCAGGTTGCCGTGCTATCGTGCGTGCACGTCCGCGGCCCGCTGGCCGCAATCCGTCCGTCATATGTGAGTAGCCATGGTCGACAAACTGACGCATCTGAAGCAGCTGGAGGCGGAAAGCATCCACATCATCCGTGAGGTGGCCGCCGAATTCGACAATCCGGTGATGCTGTACTCCATCGGCAAGGACTCCGCGGTGATGCTGCATCTGGCCCGCAAGGCGTTCTTCCCCGGCAAGCTGCCGTTCCCGGTCCTGCACGTCGACACCCGCTGGAAATTCCGCGAGATGTACGAGTTCCGCAGCAAGATGGTCGAGGAGATGGGCCTTGAGCTGATCACCCACATCAATCCGGACGGCATCGCCCAGGACATGAACCCCTTCACCTACGGCAGCGCCAAGCACACCGACATCATGAAGACGGAAGGCTTGAAGCAGGCGCTGGACAAGTACGGCTTCGACGCCGCCTTCGGCGGTGCGCGCCGCGACGAGGAGAAGTCGCGCGCCAAGGAGCGCGTCTACTCGTTCCGCGACAGCAAGCACCGCTGGGACCCGAAGAACCAGCGCCCTGAGCTTTGGAACGTCTACAACGGCAAGGTCAAGAAGGGCGAGTCGATCCGCGTGTTCCCGCTGTCCAACTGGACCGAGCTGGACATCTGGCAGTACATCTACCTTGAGCAGATCCCGATCGTGCCGCTGTACTTCGCCGCCGAGCGCGAGGTGGTCGAGCTCAACGGCACCCTGGTGATGATCGACGACGAGCGCATCCTCGAGCACCTGACCCCGGAGCAGAAGGCCAGCATCCAGAAGAAGATGGTGCGCTTTCGCACCCTCGGCTGCTACCCGCTGACCGGCGCTGTCGAGTCGACCGCCACCAGCCTGCCGGAAATCATCCAGGAGATGCTGCTGACCCGCACCTCCGAGCGCCAGGGCCGGGTGATCGACCATGACCAGGCCGGCTCGATGGAAGAAAAGAAACGTCAGGGCTACTTCTAAGGTTTTCGCATCATGTCGCATCAATCTGATCTGATCAGCGAGGACATCCTCGCCTACCTGGCCCAGCACGAGCGCAAGGAATTGCTGCGCTTTCTGACCTGCGGCAACGTCGACGACGGCAAGAGCACCCTGATCGGCCGCCTGCTGCACGACTCCAAGATGATCTACGAGGATCATCTGGAGGCGATCACCCGCGACTCGAAGAAGGTCGGCACCACCGGCGACGAGGTCGACCTGGCGCTGCTGGTCGACGGCCTGCAGGCCGAGCGCGAGCAGGGCATCACCATCGACGTGGCCTACCGCTACTTCTCCACCGCCAAGCGCAAGTTCATCATCGCCGACACCCCGGGCCATGAGCAGTACACCCGCAACATGGCCACCGGCGCCTCGACCTGTGATCTGGCGATCATCCTCGTCGACGCCCGCTACGGCGTGCAGACCCAGACCCGCCGGCACAGCTTCATTGCCTCGCTGCTGGGTATCAAGCACATCGTCGTGGCCATCAACAAGATGGACCTGATGGACTTCGATCAGGGCGTATTCGCCGCGATCGAGGCCGACTACCTGCAGTTTGCCGGGCGCATCGGCATGCAGCCCAGCTCGCTGCACTTCGTGCCGATGTCGGCGCTCAAGGGCGACAACGTGGTCAACAAGAGCGAGCGTGCGCCC
>CAZFFB010000279.1:0-3191 GCA_964517735.1 uncultured Pseudomonas sp. | reverse complement strand
ACCGCGAGCGTCGTAGCCGAGCCGTCTGTAGTGCCAACCTCACCTGAGGCTGCCGAGCAGCTACCCCGCGCAGCCGTTGCCCCGGTACCCACGCCGCTTCCGACGGCCTCTGTTGCCCCGGCACCCACGCCGCTTCCGACGGCCTCTGTTGCCCCGGCACCCACGCCGCTTCCGACAGCCTCTGCTGCACCGGCTGCACCGATGGTGCCGCTGCGTCCGTCAGCCGATTCGGCAGCCCTTGCCGACCTGCCTCGTGAGCCTCGCCAGGCGCCGCGATCGGGCGAGTCGCCACTGGGTACGAATGAGCCTGCGCTGCGTAGCGAGCGTCGCAGTGAGCCTGCGCCGGTACGGGCGCCGCGCAGTGATGCCAAGCCCGTGCAGGCGCCTGATGAAGTACTGGTGATCACGGTAGTGTCGCGTGACAGCGGTGGCTTCAAAGGGCCCGAGCTGCTGCAGAGCGTGCTGGACAGCGGCCTGCGGGTCGGTGATCCGCTGGGTGAGCGCGACATCTTCCATCGCCATGAAAGTATGGCCGGCCATGGCGAGGTACTGTTCTCGATGGTCAACGCCCTCAAGCCCGGCACCTTCGACATGGACAATCTGGAAACCTTCAGCACCCGCGCGGTGAGCTTCTTCCTCACCTTGCCCGGTCCGCGCAACCCCAAGCATGCCTTTGATCTGATGCTCAGTGCCGCGCGCCGGCTCTCCGAGAGCCTACAGGGGGATCTCAAGGACGAGCAGCGCAGCGTGCTGACCGCCCAGACCATCGAGCATTATCGCCAGCGCATTGCCGATTACGAGCGGCGTGCCCGGGTGAACCGCCGCTAAACCCCGCGCTGCCTGCCGCGATCTGACCAGCCCTGCCTTGCAGGGCTGTGTTCTTTCTGTACGGAAGCCTGTCCATGACCACCGCCGCCCAGCGCATTGCTGAACTTCGCGCCGAACTTGACCTGCACAACCATCGCTACTACGTGCTCGATCAGCCCAGTATTCCGGATGCTGAATACGATCGGCTGTTCCAGGCGCTCAAGGAGCTGGAGGCTGAGCATCCCGAGCTGATCAGCGCCGACTCTCCCACCCAGCGGGTCGGTGGGCAGGCGCTGGCCGCCTTTGGCCAGGTGCGGCACGAGGTGCCGATGCTCAGCCTCGGCAACGCCTTTGCCGAGGAGGAGCTGCGCGACTTCGATCGCCGGGTGCGCGAGGGGCTCGGCGATCTGCTGCCGGCTGGCGATCTGTTCGGTGACGGTGTCGAGGTGGACTATGCCTGCGAGCCGAAGCTTGACGGGCTGGCGGTCAGCCTGCGCTACGAGGACGGCGTGCTGGTGTGTGGCGCGACCCGCGGTGACGGCAGTACGGGGGAGGACATCACCCTTAATGTGCGCACGGTGCGTGCTATCCCGCTGCGTCTGCGCGGTACAGGCTGGCCGCGGCTGCTGGAGGTGCGCGGCGAGGTGTACATGAGCCGCGCCGGCTTCGAGGCGCTCAATGCCCGTGTCATCGCGGAGGGCGGCAAGCCCTTCGCCAACCCGCGCAACGCCGCCGCCGGCAGCCTGCGCCAGCTCGATCCGAAGATCACCGCCAGCCGTCCACTGAGCTTCTGTGCCTATGGCGTCGGCCAGGTCGACGGCGCGTTGCCGGATACCCAGAGTGGCATCCTCGCCGCGCTCAGGGGCTGGGGCGTGCCGGTCAGCGCCGACCTGAAGGTGGCGCATGGTGTCGACGAGGCGCTGGCCTACTACCAGGCGATCGGCGAGCAGCGCGCGGCGCTGGCCTACGAGATCGACGGCGTGGTGTTCAAGGTCAACCGCCTCGACTGGCAGCGCGAGCTGGGCTTCCGTGCCCGCGAGCCGCGCTGGGCGATCGCCCACAAGTTCCCCGCCCAGGAGGAGCTGACCGAGCTGCTGGATGTCGAGTTCCAGGTCGGCCGTACCGGCGCGGTGACCCCGGTGGCGCGCCTCAAGCCGGTGCAGGTGGCCGGGGTCACGGTGTCCAACGCCACCCTGCACAACATGGACGAGGTGGCCCGGCTGGGGCTGATGATCGGCGACACGGTGATCATCCGCCGCGCCGGCGACGTGATCCCCCAGGTGGTGCAGGTGGTCCTCGAGCGCCGCCCGGCCGAGGCACGCCCGGTGGCGATCCCGCAGCACTGCCCGGTATGCGGCTCGGCGGTGGAGCGCACCCAGCTGGTCAGGCGCAGCAAGGGCAAGGCGCAGCTCAGCGAAGGCTCGATCTACCGCTGCGTCGGTCGCCTCGGCTGCCAGGCGCAGCTCAAGCAGGCGATCATCCACTTCGTCGCGCGCCGCGCCATGGACATCGACGGCCTGGGCGACAGGATCGTCGAGCAGCTGGTCGACGTCGGCCTGGTGCGCTCGCCGGCCGACCTCTACACCCTGAGCTTCGAGCAGGTGGTGGCGCTGGAAGGCTTCGCCGAGCTGTCGACCCGCAACCTGCTGGCGGCCATCGCCGCCAGCCGCCAGCCGAGCCTGGCGCGCTTCATCTACGCCCTCGGCATCCCCGACGTCGGCGAGGAGACCGCCAAGCTGCTGGCCCGTGCGCTGGGTGCGCTGGCGCGCATCGAGGTGGCGCTGCCCGAGGTGCTGACCTGGCTGCCGGATGTCGGCCTGGAAGTGGCCCACGAGATCCACAGCTTCTTCGAGGACGCCCACAACCGCACGGTGATCGCTCAGCTGCTCGAGCGCGGTGTGCTGCTGCAGGAGGAGGGCGAGCTGCACGCCGAGTTCGCCGCCTGCGCGACCCTCGCCGAGCTGATCGACCGGCTGCATATCCCCGGCATTGCCGCCACCGGGGCGAAGCACCTCGCCGCCGCGGCCGGCGACAGCCTGGAGGCGGTGATCACCCTCAGCCAGGACTGGCTGAGCCTCAAGGCCACCAAGGGCCTCAGCGAAAAGGCTCGCGAGGGTCTGCGCGAATTCTTCGCCGAGCCGGCCAACGCCGCGCGGGCGCGGGCCATCGAGGCGCAGCTGCGCGCCTTCGGCATGCACTGGCAGAGCGAGAAGAAGACCGTCGCCGGCCTGCCGCTGGCCGGGCAGACCTGGGTGCTGACCGGCAGCCTTGAGACGCTGAGCCGTGAGGCGGGCAAGGCGCGCCTTGAGGCACTCGGCGCCAAGGTGGCCGGTTCGGTATCGGCAAAGACCCACTGCGTGGTTGCAGGCCCTGGTGCCGGCTCC
>CAZFFB010000278.1:0-3203 GCA_964517735.1 uncultured Pseudomonas sp. | reverse complement strand
TCGTGCGGTACTGGAGCATGAACACCTTGCGGCCCGCTGGGGTAATCTTGCACAAGAAGCCGGGCACCAGCGTATCCCGGAGTTCGACAGCCTGCGCCTGGGGGCGCATCGACGGCGGACTTGGTGAGCTTGATCTGTGCCATGATGACTCCTCGGAATGGCCCGATTCTTGGGAGTCTCGTAGGAGCCTTCGGCGCGGAAACCGGGTCAGGTTTCGGAAAGCACCGGCATATGGTGAGCGCGCTTAAACTATTGATAAACCTGCTGTATCGAGCTTCCGCGTAGTCCAGCGAAATGCGCTACTGGAGTCATGGTGAAATGAAAAAACGCCCGGCGGTCGCCGGGCGTCTTCTTCCGATGGGCGTGCTCAGTTGCCCTTGACGGCGCGCCCGCCGACGTTGCCCTGCTTGAGCATGATCTGGTACTCCTTGCCGTCCTTCTCCACCTGGTGCAGGCGAACCAGCAGGTGATCCCAGTCAGGGGCAAACCACAGCTCGGTCTTGCGGCTGGTCTGGGTGGGATCGCGCACCCGCTCGACCTTGATCGCCTCGACCTGGCCGACCTCGGTGCTGACCGCCTCACGGCCCAGCACACGAAAATCGTAGACCTCGATCTCATCACCATCGAGCACCGGATAGCTCATGCTGGTCTTGCCGGCCGCCACATCCTGCTGCAGGACCAGCTGGTAGGTGGACTTGTCGAGCAGGCCGTTTTCCAGCGGCAGATCGACAGGCTTCTTGCGATCCATGCCGGTGACACGGCGCGCATCCCAGTCAAAGTCGTGGCTGATCTTCTTGCTCTTGCCCAGACCATTGCGCTCGAAGCGGTAGCTGAGCGGCACAAAGCGCGCCCCCTGCTCAGTGAAGCGGCTTTCCTCGGTCAGCCCGGCAACCAGCATCGAGGCGCGGAAGGTCAGGGTCCAGCTGCCATCGGCATTCTGCAGCAGCTGGCGCTGCGCACTGCCGCTGACGGGTACCTGTTGCCAGTCGGCGGTGTACTGGGCATTGAAGGGCTCGAGCGCCTGGGCACCCAGCGGCAGCAGACTCAGGGCGAGCGCGCTACTCAGCAGCAGTGAACGCATGGTCGATCTCCGGTAATCAGGTCGATGGGGAGGGCTCGCGCAGCTGTACACCACAGGCGGGCAGTGGCTGCCCGTCCAGCTCGGCACCCTGCGACCCGAGGCGCAGCCGGCCTGCGGCAAACCAGCCGACCGCCAGCTGATAAATACGGTGCTCGGCGCCATGCACCCGGGCAGCCAGGCTGTCGGCATGATCGCCAGCTTGCACCGGTACTACCGCCTGCACGATCAGCGGCCCGCCGTCGAGCTCTTCGGTGACGAAGTGCACGCTGCAGCCATGCTCGGCATCCCCGGCCTCCAGCACGCGCTGGTGGGTGTTGAGCCCCTTGTAGCGCGGCAGCAGCGAGGGGTGGATGTTGAGCAGGCGTCCGGCGTAGTGACGCACAAAGCCTGGGGTGAGGATGCGCATGAAGCCGGCCAGCACCACCAGGTCGGGCTGGTAGGCATCGATGATCTCGATCAGCGCGGCATCAAAAGCCTCGCGGCCCTCGAAGGCCTTGTGATCGAGCACCGCGGTGGCGATGCCGGCATTCTGCGCGCGGACCAGGCCATAGGCATCGGCGCGGTTGGAAATCACCGCGCCAATGCGCGCCGCAATACCGCCTTCGGCGCTGGCATCGATCAGCGCCTGCAGGTTGCTGCCAGAGCCGGAGATCAGCACCACCACATTGCAGGGCTGGGCCATCGGTCAGTGCGCCTTCAGGTTGTTCAGCACGACACGCTCGGCGCCGGTGCCTGCGGCGATGCTGCCGATCACCCAGGGCGCCTCGCCCGAGGCGCGCAGGCTGGCTAGGGCGGCCTCGACCTGCTCGGCGGCGACGCAGATCACCATGCCGACGCCGCAGTTGAGCACGCGGTGCATCTCGTGCTCGTCGACGTTGCCCTTCGCCTGCAGCCAGTCGAACACCGCCGGACGGGTCCAGCTGGCCACGTCGATGATCGCCTGGGCGCCATCCGGCAGCACGCGCGGGATGTTGTCGAGCAGGCCGCCGCCGGTGATGTGCGCCATGGCCTTGACCGCGCCGGTGTCCTTGATCAGCGTGAGCAACGGCTTGACGTAGATGCGTGTCGGCGCCATCAGCAGGTCGGCGAGCTTCTGGCCGTCCAGCTCGGTGGACGCGATGTCGGTGCCGGACACCTCGAGGATCTTGCGGATCAGCGAGTAGCCGTTGGAGTGCGGGCCGGAGGAGGGCAGGGCGATCAGTGCATCGCCGGCCTGCACCTTGGAGCCGTCGATGATCTCGCTCTTCTCCACCACGCCGACGCAGAAGCCGGCCAGGTCGTAGTCCTCGCCCTCGTACATGCCGGGCATCTCGGCGGTCTCGCCGCCGATCAGCGCGCAGCCGGCCAGTTCGCAGCCGGCGCCGATGCCGGTGACCACGGTGGCGGCCACGTCGACGTTGAGCTTGCCGGTGGCGTAGTAGTCGAGGAAGAACAGCGGCTCGGCGCCGCACACCACCAGGTCGTTGACGCACATGGCCACCAGATCCTGGCCGATGCTGTCGTGCTTGTTGAGGTTCAGCGCCAGGCGCAGCTTGGTGCCGACGCCATCGGTGCCGGACACCAGCACCGGCTGCTTGTAGCCGGCAGGAATCTCGCAGAGCGCGCCAAAGCCGCCCAGTCCGCCCATCACTTCCGGACGCGCGGTGCGCTTGGCCACGCCCTTGATGCGCTCGACCAGTGCCTCGCCTGCGTCGATGTCGACACCGGCGTCCTTGTAGCTGATGGAGGGTTGCTTGCTCATGAATACAGGCCTTTGCGAAGGGTGCGTGAAAGCGCAGGATTCTAGCATTGCCGGGCGAAGCAGGTCATCCGGGGCGGTTGCCACGCTCCGGGCGGCTGTCTAAGGTATGCGCACTTGCGCGCCGCCGGCGCGTGCTGCCCTGCGAGAGTTTCTGTCATGCGTCTTTTTGCCCGTCTGCTGGCCTGTTGTCTGTCCCTGAGCGCCCTGCCGGCCCTGGCCGCTCAGGTTGAGGGGCTTTATGACGTGCGCGAGCCGGTCGGCTCTGAAGCCGGCGAGGAGCGCGCGGCGGCCATGGCCCGTGCGGTGCAGGCCCTGGCGGTGCGCTTGACCGGCGATGTGAAGGCCGCTGCTGATCCGCGCCTGCAGCCGCTTTTGGCCGAT
>CAZFFB010000277.1:0-3220 GCA_964517735.1 uncultured Pseudomonas sp. | reverse complement strand
CAAGCCGGCCAGTCTCGATCACCTGCTGCTTGAGCGCGGCCGCGCATTGGCGGCAGAGCTGGGCATGGAGGATCACTACCTGCACAGCTACGCACCGCTGCCGCGCACCCTGGTCTTTGATGCCGAACTGGTCGCCGATTACGAGTACTATGTCGAGCGCACCGGCCAGCACCATCGCGAGGCCTTCGAGCAGCTGCTTGCAGGCCACCCGGACATTCCGCGCAGCCACCGTCATCTGCTGCAGGGATTTGCCGAAGAAACCCTGCCCCGCTTTGTCAGCGACAATGGCATAGACCTGCTGATCATGGGCGCGATTGCCCGCAGTCATCTGGATAACGCACTGATCGGCCACACTGCCGAGCGGGTGCTGGAAAACCTCAGCTGCGATCTGCTGGTGATCAAATCACCCCAGCGCCCCGGCGCCTGAGCGCCAGCGTCTGCCGGACGCTGCGCTGTGCCGCCCCGTTTTCTACCTCCAAGGAGTGCCCTGATGCCCTCTCGCCGTACCAAGATCGTCGCCACCCTCGGCCCGGCCAGCAGCTCGCCCGAGATGCTCGAACAGCTGATCCTCGCCGGGATGGATGTTGCCCGCCTGAACTTCTCCCACGGCAGCGCCGACGATCACAAGGCCCGCGCCCGCCTGGTGCGCGAGCTGGCCGCCAAGCACGGCCGCCACGTCGCCCTGCTCGGCGACCTGCAGGGACCGAAGATCCGCATCGCCAAGTTCGCCAACCAGCGCATCGAGCTGCAGGCCGGTGACACGTTCCGCTTCTCGATCAGCCACCCGCGCGACGCCGGCACCCAGCAGGTGGTCGGCATCGACTACCCGGATCTGGTCAAGGACTGCAAGGTCGGCGATGAGCTGCTGCTCGACGACGGCCGGGTGATCATGCAGGTCGAGCAGGTCACCGCTACCGAGCTGCTGTGCACGGTCACCGTCGGTGGCCCGCTGTCCAACCACAAGGGCATCAACCGCCGCGGCGGCGGCCTGACCGCGCCGGCACTGACCGACAAGGACAAGGCCGACATCCTGCTCGCCGCCGAGATGCAGCTGGACTACCTGGCGGTGTCCTTCCCGCGCGATGCCGCCGACATGGAATACGCCCGCCAGCTGCGTGACGCCGCCGGCAGCGACGCCTGGCTGATCGCCAAGATCGAGCGCGCCGAGGCGGTAGCGGATGATGAGGCGCTCGATGGCCTGATCCGCGCCAGTGACGGGGTGATGGTCGCCCGTGGCGATCTGGCGGTGGAAATCGGCGATGCCGAACTGGTCGGCATCCAGAAGAAGATCATTGCCCACGCCCGCACCCTCAACAAGCTGGTGATCACCGCCACGCAGATGATGGAGTCGATGATCCACAGCCCGATGCCGACCCGTGCCGAGGTGTCTGATGTGGCCAACGCGGTACTGGACTACACCGATGCGGTGATGCTCTCCGCCGAAAGCGCCGCGGGCGACTATCCGGTGGAAGCAGTCCAGGCCATGGCGCGGATCTGCATCGGCGCCGAGAAGCACCCGACCAGCAAGAAATCCGGTCACCGCATGGGCGAGACTTTCGGTCGCTGCGACGAGAGCATCGCGCTGGCGGCCATGTACACCGCCAACCATTTCCCCGGCGTCAAGGCGATCATCGCCCTGACCGAAAGCGGCTACACCCCGCTGATCATGTCGCGGATCCGCTCGGCGGTGCCGATCTTCGCCTACTCGCCGCACCGCGCCACCCAGGCCCGCGCGGCGCTGCTGCGCGGTGTCGAGCCGGTACCCTTTGATGCCGCCACCCTGCCGCCCTCGGCGGTCAGCCAGGCGGCGGTGGACGAACTGCTCCAGCGCGGCGCCGTGGTGCCGGGCGACTGGGTGATCCTCACCAAAGGCGACAGCTACACCACCGTCGGCGGCACCAATACCCTCAAGCTGCTGCAGGTCGGCGGCCAGCTGGTCTGAGCCTGGCGGCAGCGCGGCGCTGCCCACCCATCAGGTGGGTCGCCCGCTGCCGGCTACCGGCTACCGGCTACCGGCTACCGGCTACCAGCCGATGGTTTCCTTGATGAAGGGGATGGTCAGCTTGCGCTGGGCCTGCAGCGAGGCGTGATCGAGCTGTTCGAGCAGATCGAACAGTGCGCTCATACTGCGCGAACCGCGGGTGAGGATGAAGCGGCCGACCTCGTCGGTCAGGTGCAGCCCGCGCCGCGAGGCGCGCAGCTGCAGGGCGCGCAGCTTCTCGTCGTCGGTCAGGCCGTGGAGCTGGAAGACCAGCGCCAGGGTCAGGCGCGACTTGAGGTCGGGCAGCTTGATCGGCACCTCGCGCGGCGGCGCCGAGGCCGACAGCAGCAGGCGCCGGCCGGCATCGCGCAGGCGGTTGAACAGGTGGAACAGCGCCTCCTCCCAGGTCGGGTGGCCGGCGACCAGATCGACCCCGTCTATGCACACCAGGTCGCACTGCTCCAGGTTGTCGAGCAGTTGCGGGCCGTACATGGCCACCGCATCCAGCGGCAGGTACACCGCCCGTCCGCCAAACTGCTCCATGCGCAGGCAAGCCGCCTGCAGCAGGTGGCTGCGCCCGACATCCGCGCCGCCCCACAGATAGATGAGGTTTTCCGCCCAGTCGGCATCGGTCTCGCACATGCGCTCGACATAGCCCAGCGCCGCCGCATTGGCCCCCGGATAGTAGTTGGCAAAGGTGGCGTCATCTCGCAGGCGCACACCCAGCGGCAGCTGGATCGGTTTCATGGCGACTCGGTGGGCTCCTCGGCAACAGTCTGCGGCTCGGCGTAGAGGGCCGAGAGTTTATAGAAGTCATGCACATGGCGCAGCAGCACCATGATCACCGCGGCTACCGGCAGGGCCAGCAAGACCCCGGTGAAGCCAAACAGCTGACCGCCCGCCAGGATGGCGAAGATCACCGCGACCGGGTGCAGACCGATCCGATCCCCCACCAGGGTCGGCGTCAGCCACAGACCCTCGAGCAATTGTCCAACGGTGAAGACCGCCGCGACCCCCAGCAGCGGATACCACTCCAGGCCAAACGGCAGCAGCACCGCCAGCAGCGCCGCCACAATCCCCACCACAACGCCCAGGTACGGCACGATGCTGGCAAGGCCGGCCAGCAGGCCGATCAGCAGGCCAAGCTCCAGCCCGACCAGCATCAGGCCGACCGCATAGACCAGCGCCAGCGCCAGCATCACCAGCAACTGGCCGCGCAGGAAGGCGCCCAGTACTTCA
>CAZFFB010000276.1:0-3233 GCA_964517735.1 uncultured Pseudomonas sp. | reverse complement strand
CCGGGCGTACCACCTTGACCACCCCGTCCGCGCCGCTGCGCAGCTGGGCAGCGTGGACCTGGGCCACCGAGGCGCTGGCCAGTGGCTGGGGGTCGAAGCGGGTGAACAGGCGGGCGAGTGGCGCGCCAAGTTGCTGCTCGATCAGCGCGATCGCCTGCGCGGCGGGGAAGGGCGGGACCCGGTCCTGCAGGCGGGCCAGCTCGTCGGCGATGTCCCCGGGCAGCAGATCACGACGGGTGGAGAGGATCTGCCCGAACTTGATGAACACCGGGCCGAGTTCCTCAAGGCTGCGGCGCAGGCGCTCGCCGCGCGGCATCTCCAGCGTGCGGCGCGGCAGCCAGCGCCAGGGCAGCAGGCGCAGCAGCAGGCGCAGGCCCCAGGGCAGCGGCAGGGCGAGCAGCAGATCGTCGAGCCGGTAGCGGACGATGACGCGCTGGATGCGAAACAGGCGGCGCAGGGCAAGCAGCTTCATGGGCTCAGTCGGTGTCCGGCAGGCGGCGGGCAAGGCGCGCACAGCGGGCCTCGAGGCGCTCAAGATCGAGTTTCAGGGCATCGAGTTCGGCAAAGCGTGCCTCGGCCTCGCGCTGGCCGATCAGGCTGTGCAGCTCCTCGCTGAGCCAGTCGGCCAGATCCTCGCCAAGCCTTGTGCGGGTTTCGCGCTGCCAGCGCCACAGCTGCTGCAGCGGACGCGCCAGCGCCAGCGCACCGAGCGGGCCGAGCCGCTCGGCCAGGGCGCCTTCCCAGTCCAGCTCCAGATCCTGGAGGATGGCCGCCAGTTCCAGCAGGGCGCTGCTCTGACCCTCAAGCTGGACATCCGGGGCGTGCAGCACGCGGGTCTTGTCGCGGCTGGCGAGTAGCTGCAGCAGGCGGCTGGCCGGTGCCTTCAGGGTGCAGGTGGCGGGTGCGGCCCAGTGGGCCGCCAGGCGCAGGCCATCGGCCCCGGGCAACAGATACAGCGCGCCGCGTGGTGCGCTGTAGTGCAGCGCGACCACGTGGCCCTGCAGTCGGGCCAGACGGGGCAGGGCGGTGCTGTCCAGACGCAGGGCCTGTGTCAGGACGGCCTCGGCGGCAGCCAGCACGGCGTGCGGCAGCAGCGGCGCTTCCATCAGGGCTTGATACCGCGATGCAGGGCGACAATACCGCCGGTCATGTTGTGGTAGGTGACCTGCTCGAAGCCGGCATCCGCCATCATGCCCTTGAGGGTTTCCTGATCGGGGTGCATGCGGATCGACTCCGCCAGGTAGCGGTAGCTGTCGGCGTCGTTGGTGATCAGCTTGCCGGCCAGCGGCATGAAGGCGAACGAGTAGGCGTCATAGGCCTTGGCCAGCAGCGGGTTGCCGGGCTTGGAAAACTCCAGGACCAGCAGTCGGCCGCCGGGCTTGAGTACTCGCAGCATCGAGCGCAGGGCGTCTTCCTTGTGGGTGACGTTGCGCAGACCGAAGGCGATGGTCACCACGTCGAAGTGGTTGTCGGGGAAGGGCAGCCTCTCGGCATCGGCCTGGACGAACTGCACGTTGCCGGCCACGCCGCAGTCCAGCAGCTTGTCACGGCCGACCTTGAGCATCGAGTCGTTGATGTCGGCCAGCACCACCTCGCCGTGCGGGCCCACCAGCCGCGAGAAGGCCCGGGCCAGATCCCCGGTGCCGCCGGCGATGTCCAGCACCCGATTGCCGGGGCGCACACCAGACAGCTCCAGGGTAAAGCGCTTCCACAGGCGGTGCAGGCCGCCGGACAGTACGTCGTTCATCAGGTCGTACTTGGCCGCCACCGAGTGGAATACCTCGGCGACCTTCTGCGCCTTCTGGCTCTGCGGCACGCTCTGGTAGCCAAAGTGGGTGGTGGGCTCGGCGGAATCGGGCTTGCGCGGGTCGCTCATGTCGCTGTCACCTGGAAAAATGTGCCGGTCATTCTAATCGCCAGGCCGGGCTTTGTCTTGGCGCGCACGGCCGGGGTGGTGGCGGCTTCTGGCCTGCTGGCGGCGGCGTGCGCCATGCCGATCAGAGCATCAGCCGGACCAGCGACTCATCCGGATCCCGCGACTTGCCGGCCGCGGCCAGGGCCTTGAGATACTCGGCCCACAGCGTGTCCTGCTGGGTAGCCAGCTGGTAGAGGTAGTCCCAGCTGTACAGGCCGCTGTCGTGCCCATCATCGAAGATCAGCTTGAGGGCGTATTGTCCGGCCGGCTCCACGCCGATCAGCGCCACCTGCTGCTTGCCATGCTGCAGCACCGGCCTGCCATGGCCACGCACCTCGGCGGAGGGGGAGTGCACCCGCAAAAATTCGGCACTCAGGTGATGGTGCGCCGCGCCGTAGCGCAGCTCGAGGGTTCGGGAAGCCTTGTGCAGGGTGATGGCGTCGGGAATGGGCATGGTGAAGACTCGGTGTAGGGCGATCGCCTCCTGAGGGGCCATGGGTGGATCCTCAGGAGGCGCGCCGTCTGGGCTTACAGGATGTAGCGGGACAGATCCTCGTCCTCGGCCAGCTCGCCCAGCTGGGTGTTGACGTAGTCTGCATCGATGAGGATGGCACTCTCGCCACGCTCAAGGGCCAGATCCGCTGCGGCGAAGGACACCTCCTCCAGCAGTCGCTCCAGCAGGGTATGCAGGCGCCGCGCGCCGATATTCTCGGTCTTCTCGTTGACCTGCCAGGCAATCTCGGCCAGGCGCTGGATGCCGTCGGCGGCAAAGCGGATGTTCAGACCCTCGGTCTTCATCAGCGCGCAGTACTGCTCGGTCAGCGAGGCGTGCGGCTCGCTGAGGATACGCTCGAAGTCCTGGGGAGAGAGCGCCTTGAGCTCGACGCGGATCGGCAGGCGGCCTTGCAGCTCCGGCACCAGATCGCTCGGCTTGCTCAGGTGGAAGGCGCCCGAGGCGATGAACAGGATGTGGTCGGTCTTGACCATGCCCAGCTTGGTGTTGACCGTGCAGCCCTCGATCAGCGGCAGCAGGTCGCGCTGCACGCCCTCGCGCGACACATCGGCGCCGCCGGTGTTGCCGCGCTTGGCCACCTTGTCGATCTCGTCGATGAAGACGATGCCGTGCTGCTCGACCGCTTCCAGGGCGCGGGCCTTGAGTTCTTCCTCGTTGACCAGGGCGGCGGCTTCCTCGTCGCGGATCAGCTTCAGCGCATCGGCGACCTTGAGCTTGCGGGTCTTCCGCTTGCCCTTGGACAGGCTGGAAAACAGGTTCTGCAGCTGGCTGGTCATCTCCTCCATGCCCGGCGGGGTCATGATC
>CAZFFB010000275.1:0-3234 GCA_964517735.1 uncultured Pseudomonas sp. | reverse complement strand
CTTCACCGGGAACGACAACGGCGCCATCTCCCAGGGAAGATGGCGCCGTGCCAAACAGCGACTCAGAAGCGCTCGATGTCAGCGCCGCTGCGCAAAAGCTGCTGGTAGCCCTGGAAGTCCAGCTGACTGCCACGATTGACCAGGAAGCGGCGATAAAGCGCCAGCTCTTCCTCACCAGGCAGGGCACCCTCATTGACGGCAGACAGACGCAGCAGCAGGTAATCACCATTAGACAGCGTCATGCCGGCAAAGGCGGGTTGCTTGTCAGACTGCGGACGGGGCATGCGAAAGACTGTTTCGATCATCGCAGCATCGGCCAGCGGTTGGTCCCGGGTCGCCGCCTCGACACGCTGCCAGTCGGCGCCGGCAGGCAGCGCCGGTGCCTCGCCACGGCGCAGGGCCTGCAGCAGAGCCTCACCCTGCTGACGGGCCGCCTCGCCGGCCTGCTGCTGCGCCAGCCGCTCGCGCAGCCCCTCGGAGACCTCCTCAAAGGGCAGCACGCTTGACTTGCGGTGCTCCTTGACTCGCAGGACAACTACGGTATCCGGATCAAGCTCCAGGGGCGCGCTGTTGGCAGCCTCCAGCAGCACCTCATCGCTGAAGGCTGCCTGGAGCACCTGAGGGTTGGCCGCGATCCCCTGCCCTCCCTCGCGCCCGAAGGCAGCACTCTGTTGAAGGGTCAGGCCCAGCTCCTGGGCCGGCTGCTGCAGATCGGAAGACTCGAAGGCGGCATCTTCCAGCTGCTTGGTCACCTCGACGAAGCGCTGCTCGACCTTCTGCGCCTTGAGCTCACGCTCAAGCTGCGGACGCAGTGTTTCCAGCAAAGGAACTTCCGCGGCCTGTACATCCTGCAGGCGGATCAGGTGCCAGCCAAAATCGGTCTTGACGGGCGCAGAGAGCTCGCCCACCTGCAGTGCAAACAGCGCTTCCTCGAAGGCGGGTTCGTACACACCTTGCCCGGCAAAGCCCAGATCACCGCCAGCATTGGCCGAGCCCGGGTCCTGGGAGAACTCGCGCGCCAGCGCCGCAAAGTCCTCACCAGCCATGATGCGCTGACGCAGCGACTCCAGCTGTGTGCGCAACTCTTCATCACTGCGCCCGTCCGACTCCAGCAGGATATGGGCCGCGCGGCGCTGCTCGCCCAGATTGGCGATCTCCTGCTCGTAAAGTGGCTGCAACTCCTCGTCACTGACCTCGACCTGATCGAAGAAGGCCTCCTTCTTCAGTTCGAGGTACTCAATCACCACCTGCTCGGGGGACATGAACTCGCGGCTGTTGGCCGCGTAGTAGTCTGCCAGCTGCTGCGCACTGATCTTGATGCCCGAGGCATCCGCCTTCACGGCAAAGTGTGCAAAATCGCGCGTCTGGCGCTCGAGGGCGGCAAAGGCAGTCACCTCATCATCAGTGACAAAATGACTGCCGGCTATCCCTGCCTGCAGCTGGCCGATGAGCATTTCCTGCTGCATCAGCTGACGAAACTGCAGGCGGCTGTAACCCATCTGGCGGATGACCTGATCAAAGCGCTCGGGCGAAAAACGCCCGTCCTGCTGGAAATCAGGTGTCACCAGCAGCAACTGATCCAGTGCGGCGTCGGAAAAGCGCATGCCCGCCTGCTCCGCTCCCTGCAGCAGCAGATTGCGCTCGATCAGCCCCTCCAGCGCACTCTTACGCAGCAGGTTCTCATCCAGCAGCGATGCATTGAACTGCTCACCCAGCCGTTGCTGCAGCTGCCTGCGCTGCAGATCGACCGCGCGTGCCAGTTCATCAACACCGATCACCTGTCCGTTCACCTCGGCAGCCTTGTTGCGATCGCTGCTGACATTGATGATGGCATCCACACCGGTCAGTGCCATCAGCACGACGATCACACCGATGATGGTCTTGGCAATCCAGCCTTGGGAGTTGTCCCTGATATTCTGAAGCATGCAGCCCCCACTCTTGCCCAATCCACCCTATGCGCGGTGGAGCACTGGGACAGAAAAAAGGCGCATCCAAGGATGCACCTTCTCGATACGCGATACCTTGCAAAGCATCTGCCGTCGCCATTGGCACTTGCGGTGCCTGCGAGAGCGCTGCCTGGGTATCGACGTGCTCCGGCCACCCACGGTGGCCGGATTCGTCAGATCAGCGGAACGCTCAGTTCACCGCGTCCTTGAGGGCCTTGCCAGGCTTGAAGCCCGGAATACGTGCAGCCTCGATCTCGATCGGCGTGCCAGTCTGCGGATTGCGGCCCGTGCGTGCAGCGCGCTCCTTGACGGCGAACGTGCCAAACCCGACCAGAACTACAGAGTCTCCCTCTTTCAGGGCATCGGTGATGGAGTCGATTACTGCATCCAGCGCGCGGCCGGCAACAGCTTTCGGGATATCAGCAGATGCGGCGATGGCATCGATCAGTTCCGACTTGTTCACTCTAAGTCCCCTTGGTTCCTGTTGGATTCGTATCTTGCTCGGTAGTTGGCAACCACTGGCCACTGAAGCCCGCCGACACTCGAAGGGCCGCTTTATAACAAGGGCCCGAAAAGAGTGTCAAGGAAGCATCCGGCTCAGTGGGTGCTGACCCGGTCCGGGTTGTCGGCATCGTGCTGGTCATCCTGAACCACTGCGCTCAGCGCAAGCTCTCCCAGCGGCTCAGGCGCATGCTGCAGGGCGATCTCCAGAACCTCGTCGATCCACTTCACCGGCTTGATCTGCAGCTCGCTCTGGATGTTCTCGGGGATATCCCGCAGATCACGTACGTTTTCCTGCGGAATAATCACGGTGCGAATACCGCCGCGATGCGCTGCCAGAAGCTTTTCTTTGAGACCACCGATGGCCAGCACCTCACCACGCAGGGTGATCTCGCCCGTCATCGCCACATCAGCGCGCACCGGGATCCCAGTGAATGCCGAAACCAGCGCTGTACACATGCCGATACCGGCACTCGGGCCATCCTTGGGCGTTGCCCCTTCAGGCACATGGATGTGCACATCCCGCTTTTCATGGAAATCATCGCGCAGCCCCAGACTGGCGGCACGACTGCGCACCACGGTCAGCGCCGCACTGATTGACTCACCCATCACATCACCGAGCGAGCCGGTCTTGATCAGGCGCCCCTTGCCCGGCATGGTCACGGCCTCGATCGTCAGCAGCTCGCCACCCACCTGGGTCCAGGCCAGGCCGGTCACCTGACCGACCTGATCTTGCTCCTCAGCCAGGCCGTAGCGGAACTTCTTCACCCCCAGGTAATGCTCGAGG
>CAZFFB010000274.1:0-3235 GCA_964517735.1 uncultured Pseudomonas sp. | reverse complement strand
CGCTGATCTTGTGGTCTTCCATGATCTTCAGCGCCTCGGCAGCGAGCATCTCCGGGCGCACGCTCTTGCCGCCGATGGTCATCAGGTCGTCGATCTTGGCATCGCGCACATCCACGCCACGATCCAGCGCGCGGCGCAGGTCGCCGTCGGTGAAGATGCCGGCCAGCCGGCCATCGGCCTCGGTGATCACCGTCATGCCCAGCCCCTGGCGGGTCATTTCCAGCAGCGCCTCGCGCAGCGGTGTACCGCGTGGCACGCGCGGCAGGCGCTCGCCGCTGTGCATGATGTGCTCGACCTTGAGCAGCAGACGCCGGCCCAGCGCGCCGCCTGGGTGGGAGAAGGCGAAGTCCTCGGCGGTGAAGCCACGCGCCTCCAGCAGGGCAATGGCCAGGGCATCGCCCAGCACCAGCGAGACAGTGGTCGAGGAGGTCGGAGCCAGGTTCAGCGGGCAGGCTTCCTGGGCAACACGGGCATCGAGGTTGACCTCGGCGGCCTGGGCCAGGGGAGAGTCGGGGTTGCCGGTGATGCTCACCAGGGTGATGCCCAGGCGCTTGATCAGCGGCAGCAGGGTGACGATTTCAGCGGTGGCACCGGAATTGGACAGCGCCAGCACCACATCATCCTGGGTGATCATGCCCATGTCGCCATGGCTGGCCTCAGCCGGATGCACGAAGAACGCCGGCGTGCCGGTGCTGGCCAGGGTCGCGGCGATCTTGTTGCCGATGTGCCCGGACTTGCCCATGCCAACCACCACCACGCGGCCCTTGCAGGCCAGCAGCAGCTCGCAGGCGCGGACGAAGTCGCTATCGATCTGCTCGAGCAGGTCGCTGACCGCCTGCAGTTCGAGGCGGATGGTGCGGCGGGCGGATTCGATGAATTCGGACATGGCGTGCTGTCGCTGACAGGAGTTGGAGGGGGTGCATTATAGCGATAAACCGCAGGCGGCTCATCCGTTCGCCACAGGCCCTGCAGCACTCACCTTGGGGCGCTGCGGGCGCCGGTGTTATAGTACGCGGCCGTTTCAGGTGGCTGGCGGCCGCAAGCGGTGTGGGCGAGTCGAGGGCATGAGGTGAGGATGAACAGCGACAACGATTACGCCGTCGAGCTCAAGGGCGTGACTTTCCGGCGTGGCCCTCGGGCGATCTTCGACAAGGTGGATCTGGCCTTTCCCCGCGGCAAGGTGATCGGCATCATGGGGCCTTCGGGTTGTGGCAAGACCACCCTGATGCGCCTGATCGGTGCGCAGCTTCGTCCCGCTGAGGGGCAGGTGATCGTCAATGGCCACAACCTGCCACAGCTGTCGCGCAGCGCGCTGTTTGACGTGCGCAAGCAGATGGGTGTGCTGTTTCAGAGCGGTGCGCTGTTCACTGATCTTGATGTGTTCGAGAACGTTGCCTTCCCGCTGCGCGTGCACACAGATCTGCCCGAGGAGATGATCCGCGATATCGTGCTGATGAAGCTGCAGGCGGTCGGCCTGCGCGGCGCCATCGAGCTGATGCCCGACGAGCTGTCTGGCGGCATGAAGCGCCGGGTGGCGCTGGCCCGAGCCATTTCTCTCGATCCGCAGATCCTGCTTTATGACGAGCCCTTTGTCGGTCAGGATCCGATCGCCATGGGGGTGCTGGTGCGCCTGATCCGCCGCCTCAATGACGCCCTTGGGCTGACCAGCATCGTGGTCTCCCATGACCTGGCCGAGACCGCGAGCATCGCGGACTACCTCTATGTGGTCGGTGATGCCAGCGTGCTGGGGCATGGTACGCCCGAGGCGCTGATGGAGGCGGACGATCCGCGCATCCGCCAGTTCATGCAGGGTATTGCCGATGGCCCGGTACCTTTTCATTTCCCGGCGCCGGACTACCGGCGTGATCTGCTCGGAGAGGCCTGATGCGCAAGACTTCCCTGCTCGAACGGATTCGTCTGTTCGGGCGTGCTGGCATCGATGTGCTCGAGGCGCTGGGGCGCTCGGGCATCTTCCTGGTGCACGCCCTGTTCGGTCGCAACGGAGCCGGCAGCTTCCTGCCGCTGCTGGTGCGCCAGCTGTGGTCGGTCGGTGTTTTGTCACTGGCGATCATTATCGTCTCCGGCATCTTCATCGGCATGGTACTGGCCCTGCAGGGCTACAACATCCTGGTCGATTTTGCCTCCGAGGAGGCCGTCGGCCAGATGGTGGCGCTGACCCTGCTGCGCGAGCTGGGGCCGGTGGTCACCGCACTGCTGTTCGCCGGGCGTGCCGGCTCGGCACTGACCGCCGAGATCGGCAACATGAAATCCACCGAGCAGCTGTCAAGCCTTGAGATGATCGGGGTTGATCCGCTCAAGTACATCATCGCGCCAAGGCTCTGGGCCGGCTTCATCTGCATGCCGCTCTTGGCGGCGATCTTCACCGTGGTCGGCATCTGGGGCGGGGCGATGGTCGCCGTCGACTGGCTGGGCGTCTATGAGGGCTCCTACTGGGGCAACATGCAGCGCAGCGTGGAGTTTCAGGGCGATGTGCTCAATGGCGTGATCAAGAGTCTGGTGTTCGCGGTGGTGGTCACCTGGATTGCGGTCTTTCAGGGCTATGACTGCGAGCCGACCTCCGAGGGCATCAGTCGTGCTACTACCCGTACCGTCGTCTACGCCTCGCTGGCCGTGCTCGGCCTCGATTTCATTCTCACTGCTCTGATGTTCGGAGACTTCTGATGCAATCACGTTCCCTGGAAATCGGCGTCGGCCTGTTCCTCCTGGCCGGCGTACTGGCTCTGCTGTTGCTGGCGTTGCGCGTCAGTGGTCTTAGCGTCGCTCCGGGCAGCAACACCTATCGGGTGCATGCCTACTTCGACAATGCCGCCGGCGTCAGCGCACGGGCCAAGGTGACCATGGCCGGCGTGACCATCGGCCAGGTGGTGGCCGTCGAGCTCGACCACGACAGTTACATGGGCAAGGTGACCATGGAGCTTGATGGACGCGTCGATAACCTGCCGGTCGATTCGACCGCCTCCGTGCTCACGGCGGGGCTGCTGGGCGAGAAGTACATCGGTATCAGCATCGGGGGGGAGGAGGAGCTGCTGGTTGATGGCAGCGAGATCCGCGATACCCAGTCGGCCCTGGTGCTGGAAGAGCTGATCGGCAAGTTCCTGCTCAATACCGTCAACAAGGAACCGGCCCCGTCCACAGGAGAATGATCATGCTCAAACTGCTGCGTTGTGGCCTGCTGGCCCTGCTCACCGTACTGTCCTTGCCGGCGCTGGCCACG
>CAZFFB010000273.1:0-3243 GCA_964517735.1 uncultured Pseudomonas sp. | reverse complement strand
GAGGTGCTGTGGCAGGCTGCAGCGCGCCAGTCCTGAGCACAGCACCGCCGCGTATCCCGGGGCGGGGCTAGAAGCGGTAATCCCAGCCCAGTGCCGGCCCGCGCAGGGTGGCGTCAAAGGTGAATGAAGAGGACTGGTAATCCACCTGCAGGTTTCTGTAGCCCAAGAGCAGTGCACTCTGCCTGCCCGGGCGGTAACCGACGGCCCCCATCAGGTCAGTGCTGAACTGCGAGCCGACCTCAAAGCCGCCGGCCATCGCCCAGCCGGTGAGGTACAGGTGCTTGTTCAGGTGATAGGTGCCCTTGAGGCCCAGCACCGGATCACTCCAGCGCTCCCTGTCGCGGCCGCTGACCGAAAGCAGGCTGCCCAGCCGGGCATCCACCTCGGTGCGCAGCGCCCAGTGGCGCACGCCACCGACCAGATCGAGGTATCCCCGGTCCCGGGTGGTCAGGCGGTACTGGCCGGCCAGCATGAAGGTGGTCGCATGCACCCGGGCATCGCCAGACAGATCGACGCCCAGCGGCGTGGGAACGCGTGCCGAATCGCTCAGCCGCACATGCAACAGGTCGGCAAACAGGCCAAAGCGCCCCCGCCGCGCCTCGAAGGCCAGCATGGCACCGGCGTCCAGGCTGTCGAGCACCTCGCTGAAGCTGCGCTCCACCTCGGCGCGGCGCCCGGATGCGCCGACCGTGCCTTGCAGGCCAGCGCCCCAGACATAGGGAGTGAGCCGGTAACGCCAGCGCTGCTCGTCGATCGCCTCATGCACCTCGGGGCTCTGGGCGAGCGCCTGGCAGGACAGCAGAGCCAGGCAAAGCCCGATGGCCGGTTGCAATCGCCTGTTGTACCGCGTGTTGTGATGCCGCATGGCAATCCCCCTCTCCAGTGCCTGGCGGGCCGGACGGTTCAGTGGGTGAGATTCTTGTAGAGGCGACCGTCTTTCATGATCATCACGAAGTTCGCCTCGGGATCCTTGATCAGGGCCAGGTCCGCCGTAGGATCACCCTCCACCAGCAGCAGATCGGCCAGCGCGCCTTCGGCCACCACGCCCAGCGCCTGCCGGTAGGGGTTGCGCTCGCCGGTCAGTGCCAGGAAAGCGCCATTGCTGCCGGTGGCCAGCTGCAGCACCTCGCCCGGGGTGTACCAGCGCTCCAGCGAAGCCAGACGCGCATTCTGCACCTGGCCGGTGTCGCCGGCGAACAGGATGTCGGTACCAAAGGCCACCTTCACCTTGTGCTTACGCGCCAGGGCGTACGCGCGATCGGTGCCAGCGGCCACCATCAGCTGCTTGACCCGGTTGGGCCCCTTCTGCGGATTGGCCAGCTCGTTGTCGAGAAACGGCTGCAGCGACCACCAGATCCCCTGGTCCGCCATCAGTTTCACAGTGGCCTCCTCGATCAGCTGACCGTGCTCGATGGCCTTGGCCCCGGCCTGGATGGCCATGTTCACCGCGCGATCGGTGTAGGCATGCACGGTCACGTAGGTGCCCCAGTTCTCGGCGGCCGCCACCGCGGCGCGGATTTCCTCGGGGGTGTACTGGGTGGCATCGATGGGATCGTAGATCGAGGCAACACCGCCGCCGGCCATCAGCTTGATCTGGGTGGCGCCCAGCATGAGCTGCTCGCGGACACGGCGCATGACCTCATCCGCGCCATCGGCAATCGCGGCGGTGCGGGTCAGTTCGGTATGGCTGAGGGGCTGACCGGCGGCGCGCGGGACCTCGTGAGGCAGGCGGAAATCACCATGCCCACCGGTCTGGGAAATCATCGCCCCGGAGGGGAAGATCCGCGGTCCGGGGTACTGCCCCTCCTCGATCGCCCGGCGCAGCCCGCGCACCGGCCCGCCCATGTCGCGGACCGTGGTGAAGCCGCGCATCAGGGTCGCCTCGGCCACCTGAGCGGCTCGCAGATTGGTGTAACCCACCTCGCTGGTCATCGCATCCATCAGGGTCTGTCCGACCAGCATCATGTGCCAGTGGGCGTCGATGAGCCCGGGCATCAGGGTACGGCCACCGCCCGGGATACGGGTCAGCGTGGCGTCCTTCGGGGCCGTCAGCGGATCGTGCGAGATGCGCGTGATGAGGTTGTCCACCACCAGCACGTTGGCCCGCCGTGCATGGCGGGTGCTGCTCTTGCCATCGAAGATGTACACATCCTCGATCAGTACCGCCTGCCGGGCGGCGAAGGCACCCGGCGTCAGGGCAGAGAGCAGGGCAAAGGCCAGGGCGGCGCTCAGGTGCTTGATCTTCATGGCGAACTTCCATCCGTGAACGGGGGTGACAGGCAGCAGCTACAGCATAACCGGCCACAGGCAATGAAGGGGCTGCACGATGCTGCACAGTGCGAAATCGTCCAGAGCTTCTTGCCGGCCGCGGGGTCCGCAGCGGGCTCAGGCCATGGATTATGCGGGCTGCACGGCGGGCGGAATGTTCAGCGCTGCGACACGGCTGCCGGATGCAACGCCAGGGCAATCCCGCCCAGCACCAGAGCGGCCACCAGCAGCAGACGCCAGCCAAGCGGCTCCCCCAGCAGCGGCACAGCCGCCAGCGCCGCAAGCAGCGGCACACCCAGCTGCAGGGTGGACGCTTGCGGCGCGCTGATCTGCCGCATCACCTGATACCAGAGGGCGTAGCCGATGCCCGAAGCGAGCACCCCGGAGGCCAGCGCGTACAGCATCCCAGCAGCGCTCAGCCGCAGATCGTCATGCAGCAGTGCGCCCAGCAGCGGCAACGGCAGCAGCGGGAAGCTGCGCAGGAAGTTGCCGGCGGTATCGGCCAGCGGATCACGCGAGCCCTTGCCGAGCAGCGAGTAGGCACCCCAGGCAATCCCCGCCGCCATCATCAGCACGGCGCTGCCCAGCGGCGGCGTATCGCTGCCGGGCAGCAGCAGGATCAGCAGGCCGACAAAAGCCAGCAGCATGCCGCACAGTACCCGCCACTGCAGCGGCTCACCGCTCAGCCCGCCATACAGAAACATGCTGAACTGCACCGCGGCAAACAGGATCAGCGCTCCGGTGCCGGCGTCCAGCTGCAGATAAGCGCAGGAGAACAGATAGGCGTAGGCAAACAGCGCCAGCGCGCCCCACCGGCTGCCTGCAGGCCCTGGCGCGGCTGTCCGCGTCACGGCGCTGCGCAGACCAAGCAGCAGCCACAGGCACAGGCCACCGCCCAGCAGGCGCACGACGGTGAAGGACTGTGCATCGATCGCCCCCTCCACCAGCGCCAGACGGCAGAGGATCGAATTGCCG
>CAZFFB010000272.1:0-3257 GCA_964517735.1 uncultured Pseudomonas sp. | reverse complement strand
GATGATCGCCGTCGGTGGCTTTGGCCTGTGCGGCATTCCCGAGGCGCTGATCGAGGCCGCGCGCGACTCCGGCGCCAGGAACCTCACCTGCATCTCGAACAATGCCGGCGTCGACGGCTTCGGCCTGGGCCAGTTGCTGGCTACCCGACAGATCAGCAAGATGATTTCCTCCTACGTCGGCGAGAACAAGGAGTTCGAGCGCCAGTACCTCTCCGGCGAGCTGGAGCTGGAATTCACCCCGCAGGGCACCCTGGCCGAGAAGCTGCGCGCCGGCGGCGCCGGCATCCCGGCGTTCTTCACCAAGACCGGCTACGGCACCCTGGTCGCCGAGGGCAAGGAGACCCGCCAGTTCGACGGCGAGTGGTACGTCATGGAGCGCGCGCTGACCGCCGACGTGGCGCTGGTCAAGGCGTGGAAGGCCGACCAGGCCGGCAACCTGCTGTTCCGCAAGACCGCGCGCAACTTCAACCCGCTGGCGGCGATGGCCGGCAAGGTCTGCGTGGTCGAGGTCGAGGAGCTGGTCGAGACCGGCGCGCTGGACCCCGACCAGATCCACCTGCCGGGCATCTACGTGCAGCGCATCGTGGTCAACGCCCATCCGGAAAAACGCATCGAAAAGCGGACGATCGCCGCACCTGCAGGGGGAAACTGAACATGGCCTGGACCCGCGAACAGATGGCGCAGCGCGCCGCCGCCGAGCTGCAGGACGGCTTCTACGTCAACCTCGGCATCGGCCTGCCGACCCTGGTGGCCAACTACATCCCCGAAGGCATGGACGTCTGGCTGCAGAGCGAGAACGGCCTGCTCGGCATCGGCCCGTTCCCCACCGAGGACGAGGTCGACCCGGACCTGATCAACGCCGGCAAGCAGACCATCACCACCCTGCCCGGCAGCAGCTTCTTCGACAGCGCGGCGAGCTTTGCGATGATCCGCGGCGGCCACATCAACCTGTCGATCCTCGGCGCCATGCAGGTGTCGGCGCAGGGCGATCTGGCCAACTGGATGATCCCCGGCAAGATGGTCAAGGGCATGGGCGGGGCGATGGATCTGGTGGCCGGGGTCAAGCGCGTAGTGGTGCTGATGGAGCACACCGCCAAGGGTGGCGCGCACAAGATTCTCGAACGCTGCGACCTGCCGCTGACCGGCGTCGGCGTGGTCGACCGGATCATTACCGATCTGGCCGTGCTGGATGTCACCGAGCAGGGCCTGAAACTGGTCGAGCTGGCCGAGGGCGTCAGCTTCGAGCAGCTGCAGGACGCCACCGGCTGCCCGATTCAGTCCTGAAACAGACACTTTCGTGCCAAGGGATCAGCCATTCCCCTTGCCCCCTTGCGTGGCCATGCCACGCCTTTTATTGCCCAACGGCCGCACCGCTGCCACGGCGGTGTGGCTGCTCCACGGAGTCCATCATCATGCAAGATGTCGTCATCGTTGCTGCCACCCGCACAGCCATCGGCGCCTTCCAGGGCGCACTGGCAGATGTTCCCGCCACCGAACTGGGCGCCACCGTGATCCGCACCCTGCTGGCGCATACTGCACTGCCCCCCTCGGCCATCGATGAGGTGATCCTCGGTCAGGTGCTCAGCGCCGGCGCTGGGCAGAATCCGGCCCGCCAGGCCGCGCTGTGCGCCGGGCTACCCTATGAAGTGGCGGCCACGACCCTCAACAAGGTCTGCGGCTCGGGCCTCAAGGCCGTGCAGCTGGCCGCCCAGGCGATCCGCTGTGGTGATGCCGATGTGGTGATCGCCGGTGGCATGGAGAGCATGAGTCTAGCGCCCTACGTCCTGCCCAAGGCACGCACTGGATTGCGCATGGGCCATACCCAGTTGATCGATAGCATGATCCAGGATGGCCTGTGGGATGCATTCAATGACCATCATATGGGCATCACCGCCGAGAATCTGGTGGCCCGATATGGGCTCTCCCGCGAAGAGCAGGATGCCTTCGCCGCCGCTTCCCAGCATAAGGCCGCCGCCGCATGGGCAGCCGGGCGCTTTGCAGATGAAATCACCCCGGTACTGATCCCTCAGCGCAAGGGGGAGCCGCGGATCTTCGCCACGGACGAGCAGCCGCGCGGTGAAACCACGGCTGCTTCGCTGGCTGGCCTGCGCCCGGCGTTCAGAAAAGACGGCAGCGTCACCGCCGGTAATGCCTCGACCCTCAATGATGGCGCCGCCGCCGTGCTGCTGATGAGTGCGGCACGGGCAGGGGATCTGGGCTTGCCGGTACTGGCACGGGTAGCGGCTGCAGCTAGTGCCGGGGTGGATCCGGCGATCATGGGCATCGGCCCGGTCGAGGCAAGCCGGCGCTGTCTGGCGCGCGCCGGCTGGTCACTGGATGAGCTGGATCTGATCGAGGCCAACGAAGCCTTCGCCGCCCAGGCACTGGCGGTCGGACGCGAACTGAACTGGGATGCTGAGAAGGTCAACGTCAACGGCGGTGCCATCGCTCTTGGTCACCCGATCGGTGCCTCAGGCTGCCGTATTCTGGTCACCCTGCTCCACGAAATGATCCGCCGTGATGCCCGCAAGGGCTTGGCGACCCTGTGCATCGGCGGTGGCCAGGGTGTAGCCTTAGCCATCGAACGACCATGAACCGTACATGGCCAGCTCCCTCTGGGGGGCGGCCTGCGGCTGTTAATGACACGGAAGCCCTTATGGCGAAGCAGACCTACAGCATTTCCGATCTGGCCCACGAACTGGATGTCACCACCCGCACTATCCGTTTCTATGAAGAGCAAGGCATGCTCTCCCCTCAGCGCCGTGGCCAGGAGCGCATCTACAGCCCGCGCGACCGGGTTACCCTCAAGCTGATTCTGCGCGGCAAACGCCTTGGCTTTTCCCTGGCCGAGTGCAAGACACTGATCGAACTGTATGATCCGCAGGCGGGCAACCGCAAGCAGCTCAACAGCATGCTGGAATTGATCGGTGAGCGTCGCCGCCAGCTAGAGCAGCAGCTGCTGGATATCCACCAGATGCAACTGGAGCTGGATACCGCCGAGGAGCGCTGCCGTGCCGCTCTGCTGGAGACCTCGCAGGGTCTGCAGATCGAGGACGATGGCAGCTGAATAGACAGAGAAACAAAAAAGCACCCGCGAAGGGTGCTTTTTTTGACTTCTGTATGGCGCACTCGGGAGGATTCGAACCTCCGACCGCCCGGTTCGTAGCCGGGTACTCTATCCAGCTGAGCTATGAGTGCACAGGTGATGTTTAGCCAGCTCACCGCTGGTCGAACTGCCTGCCGAGGCAGACGATTCA
>CAZFFB010000271.1:0-3264 GCA_964517735.1 uncultured Pseudomonas sp. | reverse complement strand
CCGCTGTTGTCCGCCTTGACGCGGACCTTGACGTTGTAGTCGACCACTCGTTTGATCGTCACCACTACCTTCATGATTGAACCTCTTTTACTTGAAGTTGCGCTGAATCAGCTTGCGCACCCAGCCGACGATGCCGGAGCGGAACATCAGCACGCACAGCACGAAGATCATGCCGAGAATCACATGCACCCAGTCACCCAGCGGGCCGTTGGACAGATAGCTCTGCAGAGTCACCACCACCGTGGCACCGACCAATGGTCCCAGCACGGTACCGACACCACCGAGCAGGGTCATCAGGATCACCTCCCCGGACATGTGCCAGTGCGCATCGGTCAGCGAGGCGAGCTGGAACACCACCGTCTTGGTCGCTCCGGCCAGCCCGGTGAGGGTGGCGGAAATCACGAAGGCCAGCAGCTTGTGAGCATCGACGTTGTAACCGAGCGAAATGGCGCGCGGCTCGTTGTCGCGGATCGCCTTGAGCACCTGGCCGTAGGGCGAGTGGATGGTGCGCTGGATGATCGCAAACCCCAGCACGAACACCGCCAGCACGAAGTAGTACATCGCCAGATTGCTCTGCAAATCGATCAGGCCGAACAGCTTGCCACGCGGCACGCCCTGCAGACCGTTCTCACCGCCGGTGAACGGCGCCTGGACATAGATGAAGAACACCAGCTGAGCCAGCGCCAGGGTAATCATCGCGAAGTAGATGCCCTGACGACGGATCGCCAGCAGACCAAAGCCCAGACCGAGCAGTCCCGAGGCGGCCGTGCCTGCCAAGATACCCAGTTCGGTCGACAGCCCCGAATGCTGGCTGAGCAGGTAACCGGTGATATAGCCGCCGCTGGCGAGGAACGCCGCATGCCCAAAAGACAGCAACCCGGCATAGCCCAGCAGCAGGTTGAAGGCACAGGCAAACAGAGCGAAGCACAGCAGCTTCATCAGAAACACCGGGTAGATCGCCAGGGGCGCCAGCAGGGCCACGCCGAGCAGGGCCACGGCAAAACCGATCTTGCGGTTACGGGCCGCGCGCTGGCGTTCGGCCACCACATTCGGTGCAACAGCGGCATTATGCGTGTGCGGTATCGACATCTCAGGTCTCCTTGCCGAACAGGCCTGCCGGACGCACCAGCAGGACGATGACCATGACCAGGAACACCACGGTATTGGCGGCCTGGGGATAAAACACCTTGGTCATGCCCTCGATTACTCCCATGGCCAGACCGGTGACGATCGCACCCATGATCGAGCCCATGCCGCCAATCACCACCACCGCGAACACCACGATCAGGAGGTTGGCGCCCATGGTCGGGCTGACCGGATAGATCGGCGCGGCCAGTACCCCGGCAAAGGCGGCCAGCGCCACACCGTAGCCGTAGGTCAGGGTGATCAGCAGCGGCACATTGATGCCAAAGGCTTGCATCAGCTTGGGGTTTTCCGTGCCGGCGCGCAGGTAGGAGCCAAGGCGGGTGCGCTCGATCATGTACCAGGTGAACAGGCACAGCACCACGGCCGCCACGATCACCCAGGCGCGGTAGGTTGGCAGGAACATGAAACCGAGGTTGATGCCGCCCTTAAGCAGCTCGGGCGTCGGATACGAAGCACCAGATACCCCGAACAGCTTGACGAAGCAGCCCTCAAGGATCAGCGCCAGGCCAAAGGTGAGCAGCAGGCCATACAGATGGTCCTCACCGGCAATGCGCCGCAGCAGGTTGCGCTCGATGGCCATGCCGATCGCTCCGACCAGCAGCGGCGAGAGCAGCAGCGCCATCCAGTAATTGACCCCCAGGTAGTTGAGGCCGAGCAGCGCCGCGAAGGCGCCGAGCATGTACAGCGCGCCGTGGGCGAAGTTGATGATGCGCAGCAAGCCGAAGATGATCGCCAGACCAAGGCTTAGCAGTGCATAAAAAGCGCCATTGATCAGGCCAAGCAGCAGCTGGCCGAGCAGGACGCTCAGGGGGATACCGAATACAAGAGTCATGAGTCACCACCCAGAGGAGTTCCGCGACACCCGGCCAGCGCGGCCGGGTGGATGGCTCGCCCCTGCAACCGGTGCAGGGGCTGGCGGTCGATCAGTTCTGCGCCACCTTGCTGACCAGCTTGCACTGGCTCTCGGACAGCGGCCGGAACGCCTGATCGCCCGGGATGGTGCTGAGGATCTTGTACAGATCCCAGGGCCCCTTGGACTCGGCTGGGGTCTTCACCTGGGCCAGGTACATGTCATGCACCATGCGTCCGTCTTCACGGATCTTGCCGCCCTTGGCAAACATGTCGTTGATCGGGGTGTCGGCCATCTTGGCCCGTACGGTCTTGGCATCATCACTGCCAGTGGCCTTGACCGCATTCAGGTAATGCAGGGTCGCCGAATAGACCCCGGCATGGGTCATGCTCGGCATGCGCCCGACCCGATCGAAGTAGCGCTGCGCCCAGGCACGAGTCTCCTCGTTCATGTCCCAGTACCAGCCGGTGGTCAGCATCAGACCCTGGGTGACATCCAGCCCCATGGCATGTACATCATTGAGGAATACCACCATGCCAGCCAGTGTCTGCCCGCTCTGGGTGACGCCGAACTGGCTGGCCGTCTTGAGTGCATTGACGGTATCGGAACCGGCGTTGGCCAATGCCACTACATCAGCGCCGGAACCCTGGGCCTGCAGCACGTAGGAGGAGAAATCGCTGCTGGGGAAGGGATGGCGTACCTCGCCCACCACCTTGCCGCCACCCGACTCGACCACCTTGCGGATATCCTTGGACAGCGAGTGACCAAAGGCATAGTCGGCCGTCAGCAGGTACCAGCTCTTGCCACCCTGCTCCATCACCGCCCGCGCGGTGCCGTTGGACAGCGCGTAGGTGTCATAGGTCCAGTGGATATGATTGGGCGAGCAGAACTCGTCGGTGATGCTCGAGGAGGCTGCGCCGCTGATCAGCGCCAGCTTGTCGGACTGCTCGATCACCTTGCTGGCCGCCAGCACCACCGAGGTTGCGGCCAGGCCCGTCACCATGTCGACGTTGCGCTGGTCGACCCACTGACGCACGGTATTGGCGCCTACGTCCGGCTTGTTCAGGTCATCGGCACTGAATACAACGATCTTCTTGCCATCGACGCTGCCACCAAAATCCTCGATGGCCATCTTCAGGGCTTCCAGACCGCCCGGGCCGGACAGGTCGCGGTAGGTACCGGACATGTCGGCCAGATAGCCGATGCGGATCTCGTCATTGCTGATCTGCGCCTGAGCGGTGCCGGTAATGGCGGCACTGGCGAGCAGG
>CAZFFB010000270.1:0-3311 GCA_964517735.1 uncultured Pseudomonas sp. | reverse complement strand
AGTTCCAGGCCGGTGCCGGCGCGGCCGTAGTGGACCACCTGCGGCTCTTCGTGGAACACGGTGCCAATGCCGTGGCCGCAGTATTCGCGCACCACCGAGAAACCGTGCTTCTCCGCGTGCTTCTGGATGATCTCGCCGATGTCGCCCAGGCGCGCGCCGGGGCGCACCACCGAGATGCCCTTGTACAGGCACTCCTGGGTGACCCGGCAGAGGCGCTCGGCCCATTCGGGGACCTTGCCGACCAGGAACATCCGGCTGGTGTCACCAAAGTAGCCGTCCTTGATCACGGTGATGTCGATGTTGATGATGTCGCCATCCTTGAGGGGCTTGTCATTGGGAATGCCGTGGCATACCACATGGTTGACCGAGGTGCAGATCGACTTGGGAAAGCCCTTGTAGTTGAGCGGGGCGGGGATCGCCTGTTGCACATCGACGATGTAGTCATGGCAGAGACGGTTGAGCTGCTCCGTGGTGACGCCGGCGCGTACGTGGGGCTCGATCATCTCCAGCACCTCGGCGGCCAGACGGCCGGCGATGCGCATCTTCTCGATATCCTGGGGAGTCTTGATGGAAACGGTCATGGATTCTCTCGGCTTGGCGGCGCAGCGCACGGAAAGGGCAGGATTCTAGCAGACAGGCCCCGCAGGGCCACCCCTGCGTGCGCGGGCAGTGGTTTATCGTGGCCGGCAAACGTGCTATAAAGCGCCGCGCTTTTCGGGATGGTCCCGAAAAGGCACAAGAAACCACACACGCATCGACACACTGTCCTGGGTGCCCCAAGCGGTTGGACTTTGGGATGCGTGGAGGCACAACCCGATACATCGAGGAATACCAATGTCCCAAGTTTCCATGCGCGACATGCTGAAAGCCGGCTGCCACTTCGGTCACCAGACCCGTTACTGGAACCCGAAGATGGGCAAGTTCATCTTCGGCGCGCGCAACAAGATCCACATCATCAACCTCGAAAAGACCCTGCCGATGTTCAACGAAGCCCTGAGCTTCGTCGAGAAGTTGGCAGCCGGCAAGAACAAGATCCTGTTCGTTGGCACCAAGCGTTCGGCCGGCAAGATCGTCCGTGAAGAAGCTGCCCGCGCTGGCATGCCGTTCGTGGATCACCGCTGGCTGGGCGGCATGCTCACCAACTTCAAGACCATCCGCGCTTCCATCAAGCGTCTGCGTGAGCTCGAGACCCAGTCCCAGGACGGTACCTTCGACAAGCTGACCAAGAAAGAAGCACTGATGCGCACCCGCGAACTCGAGAAGCTCGAGCGCAGCCTGGGCGGCATCAAGGACATGGGCGGTCTGCCGGACGCCATGTTCGTGATCGACGTCGACCACGAGCGCATCGCCATCAGCGAAGCCAACAAGCTGGGCATCCCGGTCATCGGCGTGGTCGATACCAACAGCAGCCCTGAAGGCGTGGACTACATCATCCCCGGTAATGACGACGCCATCCGCGCCGTGCAACTCTACCTGGGTGCGATGGCTGATGCCGTGCTGAGCGGCAAGGCCAAGGCCGGTACCGGCGAAGAGTTCGCCGAAGCCGTCGCTGGCGAAGCCGCTGCCGGCTGAGTCGCGACTCGCTACGCGTCATCCGGTGCGCAAAAAGGGGGCTAGGCCCCCTTTTTGCCACCTTGAGAATCGAAGGCCCGCCCGGCGGGCGGCATGGTTGATTACCCATCCAAGAGGATTTCGTACATGGCAGAAGTTACTGCAGCCCTGGTGAAAGAACTGCGTGAGCGCACCGGTCAGGGCATGATGGAGTGCAAGAAGGCGCTGGTGGCCGCTGGTGGTGACATCGAGAAAGCGATCGATGACATGCGCGCATCCGGTGCCATCAAGGCGGCCAAGAAGGCCGGCAACATTGCTGCCGAGGGTGCCATCGCTGCCAAGGTTGCCGCTGACGGCAAGTCTGCGGTGATGATTGAAGTCAACTCGCAGACCGACTTCCTGGCTCTGCAGGATGACTTCAAGGGCTTCGTGGCCGCCAGCCTGGAAGAGGCCATCGCCAATGGTCTGACCGACGTCGCGCCGCTGATCGCCTCCCGCGAGTCCGCCCGCGAAGCGCTGGTCGCCAAGTGTGGTGAGAACGTCAACATCCGTCGTCTGGTACGGGTCGAGAGCGACGTGGTCGGTGCCTACCTGCACGGTCACCGCATCGGTGTGCTGGTCTGCCTGAAGGGCGGCAGCGAGGAGCTGGCCAAGGACATCGCCATGCACGTGGCTGCCTCCAACCCGCAGTTCCTCAGCGGTGATCAGGTGTCCGAAGAGGCCATCGCCAAGGAAAAGGAAATCTTCCTGCAGCTCAACGCCGAGAAGATTGCCGGCAAGCCGGAAAACATCGTCGAGAACATGGTCAAGGGCCGTATCGCCAAGTTCCTCGCCGAGGCCAGCCTGGTCGAGCAGCCGTTCGTCAAGGATCCGGATGTCAAGGTCGGCGAGCTGGCCAAGAAAGCCGGTGCCGAGATCGTCTCCTTCGTGCGCTTTGAAGTGGGTGAAGGCATCGACAAGGGCGAGAGCGACTTCGCTGCTGAAGTGGCTGCCCAGGTGGCCGCTGCCAAGCAGTAAGATGGTCTGACAGCACCTTGGAGAAGGCTGCCCGCTTCGGCGTGCAGCCTTTTCTATGAAGGCCCGAAAGCGCTGCGGGCCTGCGTCGGGGGCGTGCCCGACGGACATCGCCGGACCGGCTGTGGCTGGCCCTGTGCGATCAGCGCCGGTTTTTCCGTTTCCCCATGCCGCAGGAGATTCGTATGGCCCAGCTCAGTGGTCGCCAACCCCGCTACAAACGTATTCTGCTCAAGCTCAGCGGTGAAGCGCTGATGGGCAGCGAGGAGTTCGGCATCGATCCCAAGGTACTTGACCGCATGGCGCTGGAAATCGGCCAGCTGGTTGGTATCGGTGTGCAGGTCGGGCTGGTGCTGGGCGGAGGCAATCTGTTCCGTGGCGCTGCCCTCTCTGCCGCTGGCATGGACCGGGTTACCGGTGATCACATGGGTATGCTGGCTACGGTGATGAATTCACTGGCCATGCGTGACGCCCTGGAGCGCTCGAACATCCCGGCGCTGGTGATGTCCTCGATCTCCATGGTCGGGGTCACCGACCACTATGACCGCCGCAAGGCGGTGCGCCATCTCAACAGCGGTGAGGTGGTGATTTTCTCTGCCGGTACCGGCAATCCCTTTTTCACCACCGATTCGGCGGCCTGCCTGCGCGGCATCGAGATTGATGCCGATCTGGTGCTCAAGGCCACCAAGGTCGATGGTGTTTACACCGCCGACCCGTTCAAGGATCCCAACGCCGAGAAATTCGAG
>CAZFFB010000269.1:0-3329 GCA_964517735.1 uncultured Pseudomonas sp. | reverse complement strand
GGGCTTCGGTCACCGCGTGTACAAGAACTTCGACCCGCGCGCCAAGGTCATGAAACAGACCTGCGACGAGGTACTGTCCGAGCTGGGCATCAACGATCCGAAGCTCGAGCTGGCCATGAAGCTTGAGGAATACGCGCGTAACGATCCATACTTCCAAGAGCGTAACCTGTATCCGAACGTGGACTTCTACTCGGGTATCATCCTGAAGGCGATCGGCATTCCGACCAGCATGTTCACTGTGATCTTCGCCCTGGCACGCACTGCCGGCTGGATCGCCCAGTGGAAGGAAATGTATGCCGGCGGCTACAAGATTGGCCGTCCGCGTCAGATCTACACTGGCTACACCCAGCGCGACTACACGCCGATCAATGAGCGTGGCTGATTGGTAGAGCGTTCGTCAAAAAGGGCTGCCTCGGCAGCCCTTTTTCATGCAGGCTCACCCTGTCAGCCGCTCCCACTCCCCCAGAATATGCAATGCCTCCTGCGCATCGTCACCACAGACCGACACCTCCGGGGCGAAGCGGCTGCAGACCGCCGGACGCTCAGGCTGGCCAAACAGCTTGCACAGATTGCGCTCATCCAGCTGCACGCAGCGCACACCCGCCGGCTTGCCCTCAGGCATGCCCGGAATCGCTGAGCTGATGGAAGGCGCAATACAGCAGGCGCCACAGCCAAGACGACACTCCACGTCAATACCTCCTCACGGACCGCTCAATCATGTCCGCGGGCGCAGACGGGTGATCAGGCTGGACGTATCCCAGCGCCCGCCACCATCACGCTGCACCTCGGCATAGAACTGATCGACCAGCGCAGTTACCGGCAGCTGCGCACCATTGCGGCGCGCCTCATCGAGCAGGATGCCGAAATCCTTGCGCATCCAGTCGACGGCAAAACCGAAATCAAAGCGCCCCTCGATCATGCTGGCGTGACGATTCTCCAGCTGCCAAGACTGCGCAGCGCCCTTGCTGATGACCTCCATCGCCGCCAGTCGGTCAAGGCCGGTACACTCGGCAAAGTGCAGGGCCTCGGCCAACCCCTGCAGCAGGCCACCGATACAGATCTGGTTGACCATCTTGGTCAGCTGGCCACTACCGGCAGGCCCCATCAGGCGCTGCATGCGCGCATAACAGGCCAGCACCGGTTCAGCCTGCGCATAGACCGATGGCTCTCCCCCCACCATCACCGTCAGCGAGCCATTCACCGCACCGGCCTGCCCACCGGATACCGGTGCATCCAGAAAGCCTAGTCCATGCACCTCCGCCAATGCCGAAAGCTCGCGGGCCACTCCCGCCGATGCGGTGGTGTGATCAATCAGCACGCTGCCGCGCGGCATGCCGGCCAACGCCCCCTGCTCGCCCAGCACCACCGCCCGCAGGTCATCATCATTACCGACACAGGTCATCACCAGCGCAGCCTCGAGCGCAGCCTCACGTGGTGTATCTGCCCGCCTGCCGCCATATTCGTCGACCCACTGCTGCGCACGCGCGCGTGTGCGGTTATAGACGCAGACTTCATGCCCCGCCCGCTGCAGATGCCCCGCCATGAGATACCCCATGACACCCAGACCAATGAATGCCACCTTTGCCATCAGCCAATCTCCTCGCAAACCAGCAGCGGCAGACTAGCACAGCCCCCGCAGCGCACTGCAGCACCGCCCCTGCAAGCGTGTTTGCTGGTATCCAAGACCCTGTCCATACTGTCAATGATCGTTTCGCCACCCCGAGGAACCGCCGATGCCTGTTCTGCACACCCGTGGCATCGCGCTGCGTCATCTCACGGCACTGGCGGTGGTCGTTGGCATGCTGGTGCTCGGCGTCGGCCTGCTGCTGCAGGGTCAGCATGGCCTGCGCCAGGTCTTGATGTCGGCGGCCAACGATGACGTACAGCGCCTGGGCGATCTGATCAGTGAGCGGGCTGGATACTTGCTCGCGCCAGCCCGCAGCGCACTGACGCTCCTGCAGCATGATCCGGTCACGGCAGCGGCAGATCTGCCAGCCCGCTTGCAGCGCCTACCGGCGCTGGCCGCCACCCTGGAGGTGGATGCGACACTCAGCGCCGTGTATATCGGTTATGCCAATGGTGACTTCCTGCTGGTACGCCCGCTACCACGCAGTGCAGCAGCCCTTCAGGCTCAAGCCCCGGCCGACGCCTATTATCTGGTGCAGAGCATCACCTACGCGACCGACGGGACAATGCATGGCGAGTGGCTGTTCTATGACCGCCAGCTGCAACTGCTGCAGCGCGAAGAGCGTCCTGACTACCGATTCGACCCACGCAGCCGCCCCTGGTACCAGCAGGCCACCACGCACTCCGATAGCGTACTGACCACACCCTACCTGTTCTTCACCAGCGGCGAAATCGGTGTCAGCCTGGCTTTGCGTGCGCATAACCAGCGCAGCGTGCTGGGTATGGACGCCTCGATCCAGGCACTGAGCGACAGTGCCGCCTCGCTGCGCATGACCCCCGGCACCCAGATTGCTGTGCTTGATGCCCGCGAGCAGGTCTTCATCTATCACACCCCCGAGCACCTGCTGCTGGGTGAAGGGAGCGAGCGCCGCCTGGCCGCTCTGCACGAGCTACCCGCCCCCGCCCTGCAGTACATCAAGGCCAGCCAGGCTGAAGGCACGCAGGCTCAGCTGTTCAGCCTGGCTGATGGCGACTGGTTTGGCATGCGCCGCGAGCTGCAAGCCTTTGGTGATGCACAGCTGCTGGTCGGCATCCCCCAGGATGAGCTGTTCGTCGCCGCCCACCGGCTGCTCAACGAGCGACTGCTGCTGGGTGGTCTGCTGTTGCTGCCCCTGCTGCTGGCCGGTGCCTGGTTCGGGCGCCGCATTGGCGAGCCACTGGACCGCCTGGCCAGCCAGCTGCAGGCTCTGAGTCACTTCGACTTCCAGCAGCCACCCAGGGTTCACTCGCGGATCCGCGAGGTACAACAGCTCTCCGACCTGCTGCAGCGCATGGCCGGCTCGTTGCACAACCTGCAGACCCTGACGCGCACCCTCAACCGCGAGCGGGATCTGCCCTCACTGATCGGGCAGGTGCTTGATCCACTGATCCGCATCACCGGGCTGCACGGCGGCGCCATCTACCTGTTCGATGAAGGCACCAGCAGCCTGCAATGCGCCAGCCAGCACCGTGAAGGGCATTACCCGCCACAACTGTCTGACCCACTCCCCGCCGACAGCGACGATGCACTACTGCTGGCCTGGCTGCATACACACTTTGCTCCGGACACCTACCTGAGCACTCTGCTGCGCAGTCGCCAGGGCGAGCTTTTAGGCGTACTGCTGCTGCATGCGCCACAGCAGGTGCCCGGCGAGTATGCCAGC
>CAZFFB010000268.1:0-3343 GCA_964517735.1 uncultured Pseudomonas sp. | reverse complement strand
CCGAAATGATCAGCGGTGTGCGCGCCTCGTCGATCAGGATCGAGTCGACTTCGTCGACCACCGCGAAGGCGTGTCCGCGCTGCACGCGGTCCTCGAGCTTGAACGCAAGGTTGTCGCGCAGGTAATCGAAGCCGAATTCGTTGTTGGTGCCGTAGGTGATGTCGGCGGCATACGCCGCGCGCTTGTCGGCCGGATCCTGGAAGGGCGTGACCACCCCGACCGACAGACCAAGGAACTCGTAAAGCGGACGCATCCAGTTGGCATCGCGGCGTGCCAGGTAGTCGTTGACGGTGACCACATGGACGCCCTTGCCGGACAGCGCATTGAGGTAGACCGCCAAGGTGCCAACCAGGGTCTTGCCCTCGCCGGTGCGCATCTCGGCGATCTTGCCCTCGTGCAGGGCCATGCCGCCGATCAATTGCACGTCGAAATGGCGCATACCCATGACCCGCTTGCCCGCCTCACGCGCCACCGCAAAGGCTTCAGGCAGCAGCTTGTCGAGCGTCTCGCCCTGGGCGATGCGTGCCTTGAACGCTTCGGTCATGGCCCTGAGCTGCTCGTCGGAGAGCGCGACCATCTGTTCTTCCAGCGCATTGACGGCCTGCACGACCCGGCTCATGCGCTTGACTTCACGGTCGTTCTTGCTTCCAAAGAGTTTCTTGAACAAAGGCGCAAACATGGCGAGAGGGTCATCCATCCGGGGTCATGGAGAACACTCCCCGGGGGAGTGTTCGATGCCGACTGTGCGGCTGCGAAAAGGCATTCTACCCGGAATCGCCCGCGAGAAAAGCCGCGCGGACCGCCAGCCCGCCAGGCTGCAGGGCTTCTGCTACCATGGCATGGTTTTCCATGACCGGTATCTTTTCATGGCCTTTCGCCCCCTGCATGCCCAGCCTCCTGCCGCCCTGCTGCGCAGTGATCGCACCCTGCGCCAGCTGCTGGGTGCGGCCAGGCGACTTGAGCAGTTGCAGCAGCGACTGGAGCAGCAGCTGCAGCCAGCCGCCCGGCCGCACTGCAAGGTGGCCAGCTGGCGCGATGGGGTGCTGCTGCTGATCATCACCAGCAGCGAATGGGCTACCCGCCTGCGCTACCAGCAGCAACGCCTGCTGCGCCTGCTGCAGGCCTGCCCGGAGTTCGCCGGCTTGCAGCGCATCCTGATGCGGGTACGTCCCACCTGGCAGGCCCCGCCCGGCAAGCGCCCAGCGCTCAGCCTGTCCGGCGAGGCCGCACAGACCCTGCGCAGTACGGCGGCCGGCATCAGTGACCCGCGCCTGCGCGCCGCCCTGGAGCGTCTGGCGCGCCATAGCGAGCCGGCAGATACTGGAAACTGAGCGACGGGATGGATGACGCCATGAGCTACCGGGTGGCGGACCGGTGCATCTGACGCAGATGGCGAAGAGTGTCGCTGCAGAAACCACAAGGCCACCGTGCAGGTGGCCTTGGGCAAGCGGTACGGCTGATCAGGGTGCTGGCGTTCAGCCGGCAGCGACCGGGCGCATGTAAGAAATCGGCGCCGTTGCCGCATCATCGAACGTCACCACCTCCCAGGCATCCTGATCGGCCATCAGGGTGCGCAGCAGACGGTTGTTCAGCGCATGGCCGGACTTGTGGCCATGGAACTCGCCGATCAGGCTCTTGCCAAGCAGATAGAGGTCACCGATAGCGTCGAGGATCTTGTGCTTGACGAACTCGTCTTCATAACGCAAGCCGTCCTCGTTGAGCACACCGCCCTCATCGACCACGATGGCATTGTCGACACTGCCGCCCAGCGCCAGGTTCTGCGAGCGCAGGAACTCGATGTCACGCATGAAGCCGAAAGTGCGCGCCCGGCTGACTTCCTTGACGAAGGAAGTGCTGGAGAAATCGACACTGGCCGTCTGGGTGCGATCGCGGAACACCGGGTGATCGAAGTCGATCTCGAAGGTCACCTTGAAGCCATCGAACGGCCGGAAGATGGCGCGCTTGTCGCCTTCCTGCACGCTGATCTCGCGCTTGATACGGATGAACTTCTTGGCCGCTTCCTGCTCCTGAAGCCCGGCGGACTGGATCAGGAACACGAACGGGCCGGCACTGCCGTCCATGATCGGCACTTCCGAGGCGGACAGCTCGATATAGGCGTTGTCGATCCCAAGACCTGCCATCGCAGACAGCAGGTGCTCGACGGTATCGACCTTGACGTCACCGTTGATCAGGGTGGTTGACAGGGTGGTTTCACCGACGAATTCGGCGCGGGCCGGGATCTCGACCACCGGATCAAGGTCGAAGCGGCGGAACACGCTTCCGGTATCTACCGGAGCCGGGCGGAGGGTGAGGTAGACCTTTTCGCCCGAGTGCAGACCGACGCCGGTGGCACGGATGACGTTCTTCAAGGTGCGTTGTTTGATCATGGCTCTGGCCGTATCTGCGCAAGTTGTGAACTGTTCTCAGCAATGGCGGGCATCATAGCAGATGCCCACCTTTGCTGAACACCAATCAGCCACGCACTTGCAATACAGAAAATCAATCAGCCTGGTGACGCAGGAAGGCCGGAATATCCAGGTACTCCAGATCCTCCTGACTGACTGCCTTGGTCGCGGCGGCAGGCACAGTGCCGCGCATGCCGGACACACCGGTACGCGCACTCGGCGGCAGATCGTACTGGGAGTAGTTGTTGATGGCACTCTCCGTACGGGCCGGGGGCTGCGTCAGAACAGTCGCCATCTGCAGGCCGCCCTCGACCACCTTGACAGTCGGTTTTTCCATCCGCGGGCCAAGGCCGGTCGCCACGACCGTGACATGCAGATCGTCGCGCATTTCCGGATCGATCACCGCACCAATCTTCACCGTGGCATGTTCGGAGGCGAACTGCTCGATGATATTGCCCACCTCGGTATACTCGCCCAGCGCCAGATCCAGGCCTGCCGTGATGTTGACCAGAATGCCGCGAGCACCCTGCAGGTTGATGTCTTCCAGCAGCGGGTTACGGATCGCTGCCTCCGTGGCCTCACGGGCACGATTGGGGCCGCTGGCGCAACCGGTACCCATCATCGCCATGCCCATCTCGCTCATCACGGTGCGCACGTCGGCAAAGTCGACGTTCATCAGGCCCGGGCGCTGCATGATGTCGGAGATGCCGCGCACCGCGCCGGCCAGCACGTCGTCAGCCTTGGCAAAAGCAGACAGCAGGCTGGCGTCCTTGCCGAGGATGGTCAGCAGCTTCTCGTTGGGGATGGTGATCAGCGAGTCGACGTGCTCGGACAGCGCGCGAATGCCCTCATCGGCAATCTGCATACGACGCTTGCCCTCGAAGGGGAACGGACGGGTGACCACGGCCACGGTGAGGATACCCAGTTCCTTGGCCACT
>CAZFFB010000267.1:0-3361 GCA_964517735.1 uncultured Pseudomonas sp. | reverse complement strand
CCCTGGGAAAAGGTACCATTGCAGCCTCTCTTGCGAAATTATTACAAGCCAGGGGGTTAAAAGTAACTATCCAAAAATTTGATCCTTATATTAATATAGATCCCGGTACGCTCAACCCGTACGAACACGGTGAGTGTTACGTTACAGAAGACGGTGCCGAGGCAGACCTGGACCTGGGTCATTACGAGCGGTTCCTGGGCGTTTATACGAGTAAGGCCAGCAACGTGACTACCGGTAAGGTATACCAGACAGTTATCAACAAAGAACGTGCAGGTGATTACCGGGGGAAAACGGTACAGGTTATTCCCCACATTACGGACGAAATTAAACGGCGCATGCTGTTGTTGGGAAAAGGCAACAAATACGATATTGTCATTACGGAAATAGGCGGAACAGTAGGTGATATTGAATCCCTGCCGTTTATAGAAGCCGTCAGGCAGATGCAATGGAGGCTTCCGGATGAAGACTGTGCCGTCATCCACCTGACCCTGGTGCCCTACATCGCCACCGCCGGCGAGACCAAGACCAAGCCGACCCAGCATTCGGTCAAGGAGCTGCGCTCCATCGGCCTGCAGCCGGACGTACTGATCTGCCGCTCCGACCACCCGGTCGATCTGTCCTCGCGGCGCAAGATCGCGCTGTTCACCAACGTCGAAGAGCGGGCGGTAATCAGCTTGGAAGACGTTGATACCATCTACAAGATTCCCTCCGTGCTGCACGCTCAGGGTCTTGATGACATCGTCGTCGAGCGCTTTGGTCTGCAGTGTGGCGCTGCTGATCTCTCCGAGTGGGATCGCGTGGTCGATGCCAAGCTCAATCCCGAGCGCGAAGTCACCATTGCCATGGTCGGCAAGTACATGGAACTGCTGGATGCCTACAAGTCGCTGATCGAGGCGATGGGCCATGCCGGTATCCAGAGCCGCACCAAGGTCAACCTGCGCTACATCGACTCCGAAGACATCGAGAATCAGGGCACTGGCCTGCTCGAGGGCGTCGATGCCATCCTGGTGCCGGGTGGCTTTGGCCTGCGTGGCGTGGAAGGCAAGATCCAGACCGTGCAGTACGCCCGTGAAAACAAGATCCCTTACCTTGGCATCTGCCTCGGCATGCAGGTGGCGGTGATCGAGTACGCCCGTAACGTGCTGGGCTGGGCGGATGCCAACTCCACCGAGTTCGATCAGGCCAGTGGCCATCCGGTGGTGGGTCTGATCACTGAATGGCAGGACGCTACCGGTGCTGTCGAGCAGCGCAGCGAAGGCTCCGATCTGGGCGGCACCATGCGCCTCGGCGCCCAGGAGTGCCAGCTGGAAGTCGGCTCGCAGGTATACGCCTGCTACGGCCAGGAAGTGATCGTCGAGCGTCACCGCCACCGCTACGAGGTCAACAACAACCTGCTGCCGCAGCTGCAGGAAGCCGGCCTGCGCGTCAGCGGTCGTTCCGGCGATGGTGCACTGGTCGAGGTGGTCGAGGCGCCGGAGCATCCGTGGTTCGTCGCCTGCCAGTTCCACCCGGAGTTCACCTCCACCCCGCGCGATGGTCATCCGCTGTTCAGCGGCTTCGTCCAGGCGGCCCTCAAGCAGCATGAACTGAACCAGAAGGCCTGAGTCATGGCGCAGAAGATCATCCGCGTCGGCGACATCCAGATCAGCAACGGCCTGCCGTTCGTGCTGTTTGGTGGCATCAATGTGCTGGAGTCGCGTGATCTGGCGATGCAGGCCTGCGAGGAATATGTACGAGTCACCGAGAAGCTCGGTATTCCCTACGTATTCAAGGCCAGCTTCGACAAGGCCAACCGCTCCTCGATCACCTCATTCCGCGGCCCGGGCCTTGATGAGGGTTTGAAGATCTTCGAGGAAGTGAAAAAGACCTTCGGCGTGCCGGTGATCACCGATGTGCACGAGCCATACCAGGCGGCGCCGGTGGCCGAGGTCTGCGACATCATCCAGCTGCCGGCCTTCCTGTCGCGGCAGACTGATCTGGTGGTAGCGATGGCCAGGACCTCCGCGGTGATCAACATCAAGAAGGCTCAGTTCCTCGCCCCGCAGGAGATGAAGCACATCCTCAGAAAGTGCGAGGAGGCGGGCAACGACCGGCTGATCCTCTGCGAGCGCGGCTCCTCGTTCGGCTATAACAACCTGGTGGTGGACATGCTCGGCTTCGGCATCATGAAGCAGTTCGACTACCCGGTGTTCTTCGACGTGACCCATGCCCTGCAGATGCCGGGCGGGCGCGCCGACTCCGCGGGCGGGCGCCGTGCCCAGGTCACCGAGCTGGCCCGCGCTGGCCTGAGTCAGGGACTGGCCGGGCTGTTTCTTGAGGCTCATCCGGACCCGGACAATGCCAAGTGCGACGGTCCCTGCGCCCTGCGCCTGGACAAGCTGGAACCGTTCCTTGCCCAGCTCAAGGCGCTGGACGAGCTGGTCAAGCGCTTCGCGCCGATCGAGACTGCCTGAAGCAGGTCGGTTCCGGTAAAGTAGCGGGCGCCCATGACGGGCGCCCGATCCGTTTCTTCCCGGTTGCCGCCGTGCGGCGCAGGCCGCTGCGGCAGCCGGGTTCGTCAAACCCTCTGGAGTACTACCCGCAATGGCAAAAATCGTCGACATCAAAGGCCGTGAGGTCCTGGATTCCCGCGGTAACCCGACCGTTGAAGCCGATGTGATCCTCGACAACGGCATCATCGGCAGCGCCTGCGCGCCGTCCGGTGCTTCCACCGGTTCGCGCGAGGCGCTGGAGCTGCGTGATGGCGACAAGAGCCGTTACCTGGGCAAGGGCGTGCTGAAGGCCGTGGCCAACGTCAACGGCCCGATCCGCGAGCGTCTGCTGGGCATGGATCCGACCGAGCAGAAGGCTCTGGATCTGGCGATGATCGAGCTGGACGGTACCGAGAACAAGGCGACCCTGGGCGCCAACGCGATCCTCGCCGTATCCCTGGCTGCCGCCAAGGCTGCTGCTGCCGCCAAGGGCGTGCCGCTGTACGCGCACATTGCCGATCTCAACGGCACCCCGGGCGTCTACTCCATGCCGGTGCCGATGATGAACATCATCAACGGCGGCGAACATGCCGACAACAACGTCGACATCCAGGAATTCATGGTCCAGCCGGTCGGTGCCAAGACTTTTGCTGATGCCCTGCGCATGGGCGCCGAGATCTTCCATCACCTGAAAGCCGTGCTCAAGGCCCGTGGCCTGAACACCGCCGTCGGTGACGAGGGCGGCTTCGCGCCGAACCTGGCTTCCAACGAGGACGCCCTGGCCGCCATCGCCGAAGCCGTGGCCAATGCCGGCTACAAGCTGGGCGAGGACGTCACCCTGGCCCTGGACTGCGCCTCCTCCGAGTTCTTCAAGGACGGCCAGTACGATC
>CAZFFB010000266.1:0-3367 GCA_964517735.1 uncultured Pseudomonas sp. | reverse complement strand
TGCGCCTGATTCTGATTTTTCTTGGCTTCGGCAGACTGCTTCTTATTCTCGAAGATGTGCTTGCCGTAGTCCATGATCCGGCATACAGGCGGAACTGTATCTGCAACAATCTCGACCAGATCAAGCTTGGCGTCTTCAGCAGCCTGGAGGGCCTCATTAAGAGAAACCACACCAACCTGTTGACCATCTGCACCGATCAGACGAACTTCGCGGGCTGTGATGTTTTCATTGATCGGCGGACGTGCCTGTACTCGTCTGTCTTGTCTCATGTCGCGCTGCTTAATAGTGATTACTCCGTGCTGTTACCGGCCGCGCCGTGCAACAGCGCCTGCCAGCAGATTCTGGAACTCTCCGACAGTCATCGAGCCCAGATCTTGGCCATCACGCGTACGTACGGCGATGGTCTGCGATTCGACTTCGCGATCCCCAATGACCAGAAGGTAGGGAACCTTGAGCAAAGTATGCTCGCGGATTTTAAAGCCGATCTTCTCATTTCTCAAGTCGGCCTTGGCGCGATAGCCCTGATCTTCGAGCGAGCGCGCCACCTCAGCAGCAAATTCACCCTGTTTGTCAGTGATATTGAGCACCACCGCCTGGGTAGGTGCCAGCCATGCCGGGAACGCGCCCTCATAATGCTCGATCAGGATACCGATGAAGCGCTCAAAGGAGCCAAGGATCGCACGATGCAGCATGACCGGGTGCTTGCGACTGTTGTCCTCACTGACATACTCGGCGCCCAGCCTGACCGGCAGATTGAAGTCGAGCTGCAGAGTACCGCACTGCCAGACACGCCCCAGGCAATCCTTGAGAGAGAACTCGATCTTCGGACCATAGAACGCCCCTTCACCCGGCTGCAGCTCCCAGGCCAACCCTGTGGCATCCAGAGCAGACTGCAGGGCAGCCTCGGCGCGATCCCAGAGATCATCCGAGCCGACCCGCTTCTGCGGACGAGTGGAGAGCTTGAGCTGGACATCCTTGAAGCCAAAGTCGGAATAGACATCAAGCGTCAGCTTGATGAAATCCGCCGCCTCATCCTGCATCTGCGCTTCGGTGCAGAAAATGTGCGCATCATCCTGAACGAAACCGCGCACGCGCATGATGCCGTGCAGGGAGCCGGACGGCTCATTGCGATGGCACGCACCAAACTCGGCCAAGCGCAGCGGCAGCTCGCGATAGCTCTTGAGGCCCTGATTGAAGACCTGTACATGGCACGGGCAATTCATCGGCTTGACCGCGTAATCTCGACTCTCCGACTCGGTAGTGAACATCAGATCACCGTAGTTGGCCCAGTGCCCGGACTTCTCCCACAGCACACGGTCGACCACCTGCGGCGTCTTGATTTCCAGATAACCATTCTGGCGCTGCACGCGACGCATGTACTGCTCGAGCACCTGATACAGCGTCCAGCCATTGGGGTGCCAGAACACCATGCCGGGCGCTTCTTCCTGGGTATGGAAAAGATCCAGACGCTTACCCAGCTTGCGGTGATCGCGCTTCTCGGCCTCTTCAAGGCGATGCAGGTGATCCTTGAGGTCCTGCTTGCTGCCCCAGCAGGTGCCGTAGATACGCTGGAGCATCTTGTTCTTCGAGTCGCCGCGCCAGTAAGCACCGGCAACCTTCATCAACTTGAAGGCCTGGAGCTTGCCTGTAGAAGGCACATGCGGACCACGACAGAGATCGATGAAATCACCCTGACGGTAGAAAGACAGCTGCTCGTCACCCGGAATCGAGGCAATGATCTCGACCTTGTAACGCTCCCCCAGCTGCTCGAAGAAGCTGATCGCCTCATCACGAGACATCAGCGAGCGACTGACCGGCAGATCCGCCTTGGCCAGCTCATGCATCTTCGCTTCAATCTTTTCGAGATCTTCGCTGGAAAAAGGACGTTCGTAGTCGAAATCGTAATAGAAGCCATCGTTGACCACCGGGCCGATGGTAACCTGCGTGCCGGGGAACAGCGCCTGCACGGCCATCGCCATCAGGTGCGCGCAGGAGTGTCGCAGCACCTCGACCCCTTCGGCGTCACGGGCCGTGATGATCGACAGCGCCGCGTCCTGCTCGATGACATGGGAGGTGTCTACCAGCCGACCATCGATCTTGCCCGCCAGGGCGGCCTTGGCCAGACCGCTGCCGATGGACAGCGCCACCTCAGCGACACTGACCGGCTGTTCAAAGGTACGTTGACTACCGTCGGGAAGAGTTACGATGGGCATGGCGCCTCCGCTCTCAGTGGTGACCCCTACCAAAGGCCACGTGGGGTGGATGAGCCAGTAAGCGGCGCCTGCTCCGAAAAAACTGCCTCACAATGGCAGGACCGCTCGGCCTTTTCGGATCAGACGTGATCACTGGAAAATAGCTACGCATCCTTTCAGAAAACCCGGCACGGCGCAAGAACGCCGCAAGGCACGGCGTCATTCAAAGAGGTTGCGCAAAAACTCATTCACCAGACGATTGAAGGCGGCAGGACGCTGCAGATTCATGCCATGGGAAACGCCTGGCAGACGCTCGCAGCGCACTTGCGGCCACCGCTCAGCCAGCATCGTCAGAATTTGCGGGAAAGGCGCCGGACTACGCTCACCGCCCAGCAACAGGACCGGGCAGCGCACTGCTGCCAGCAATGCCGCATCGATCGGCGCCGGCCGGTCCTCAACCATAGCGGCCAGCGTACCGGCGTTATCCAGTGCCATCTGCCGAAAACGTGCCGATGAGCGCTGCCAGACACCCTCGCCGCTCACGGTATCGACGAAGTGACGCAGACCCGCCTCCTGATCACCGGCCGCCATCAGCGCCAGCGCATCTTCGCGGAATCGATTACGCATCTGCGAATCAACCTGTATGGCTGCCTCAGCTGCTGCGAATAGCGCGGCATCATAGTCTCCACCCGGATCCGCCAGCACCAGAGCGCGCACCGCCTGCGGGCAGGCTGCCGCCAGACGCAGCGCCAGGTTGCCACCCCGCGAGTGACCAAGCACACAGACGGGCTCACCCTGCGCCTCGACAAGCCCTCGCAAATCATCCAAATGCTGCTCGGTAGAAAACCCCTGCGCCGAGCGCACCGGATAACACCCACGCAGACTGGGCACCAGCACACGCCACGCAGCGCTCAGCGACGCAACCTGCGCCGACCAATAGCGGTAATCGCACAGCGAACCGTGGATCAGCAGCAGCGGCACACCCTCACCCTGCTCGAGCCCTACCATGCCACCAGGCAATGCCTGCACCAACACGCCCGCCCCCTCATGCTTGCGGTGCCGCCCAGCAGACGGCAGAAAACAAAAAAGCCGGTCATGTGACCGGCTTTTTCGATGATTCTGGTAGGCACAATTGGATTCGAACCAACGACCCCCACCATGTCAAGGTGGTGCTC
>CAZFFB010000265.1:0-3373 GCA_964517735.1 uncultured Pseudomonas sp. | reverse complement strand
TTCCTGTTCGAGCGCATCAGCGACTACACCGAGTTGCTGATGCCCGACGACCTGCTTTCGGGCAACTCCATCCTGGCCTACACCCGCGAAGCGATGACGCCCGATGCCTGTGCTGACGTGGAGGTGATCGGCTGGCTCTATCAGTTCTACATCTCCGAAAAGAAGGACGCCGTCTTCGAGGGGCTGAAGAAGAACCAGAAGATCATCCCGGAAAACATCCCTGCAGCTACTCAGTTGTTCACTCCGCACTGGATCGTGCGCTACCTGGTGGACAACTCCCTCGGTCGCCTGTGGCTCCTGAATCGACCGAATTCCAGGCTGGCAGAGCAGATGGAGTACTACATCCCGCCGGAGCAGCCGGAAACCGACTTCCTCAAGATCAACAGTCCGGAGGACATCAAGGTCTGCGACCCGGCCTGTGGCTCCGGCCACATGCTCACCTATGCCTTCGACCTGCTCTACGCCATGTACGAGGAGGAAGGCTGCGACCCAGCCGAGATTCCGGAAAAGATCCTCACCCATAACCTCTTTGGCATCGAGCTGGACGAGCGTGCCGGGGAGCTGGCGGCCTTCGCCCTGACCATGAAGGCCCGAGCCAGACAGCGGCGCTTCTTCAACAAGGGCATCAAGCCCAACATCTGCGTGCTGGAAAAGGTGAGCTTCAGCCGCGAGGAGCTGGACGAGTACATGAGTGCCGTGGGGCGCGACCTATTCACCTACGGCCTGCGCGAAACGCTGCAGCAGTTCAGCGAGGCCGACAATTTCGGCTCGCTGATTCGACCCAAGGTCGGCAGCGTGGCCGATGTACTGGCCACGCTGGAAAGCAAGGACATGCACAGCAGCAACCTGTTCCTGGCCGACACTCACCATAGGGTGCTGAGCGTGCTACGCATGGCCAACTACCTCAGCCCGCGCTACGCCGTGGTGGTGGCCAACCCGCCCTATATGGGTGGTAAGGGCATGAATCCGAGGCTGAGCACCTGGGCCAAGGAGAACTATTCCAGCAGCAAGTCCGACCTTTTTGCCATGTTCATCGAGCGCAATCTGGATCTGGCGGTAAAAGGCGGAGCTGTCGCCATGATCACCATGCAGAGCTGGATGTTCCTCTCCTCATTCGAGGCCTTGCGCAGCCGCATTCTCAACCAGCACACCATCCTGTCGATGGCGCATTTGGGGGCGAGAGCATTCGACAGCATCGGTGGCGAGGTCGTCTCGACAACGGCCTTCGTGCTCGAAAACGCTCACAAGCCGGATTACCGGGGCGCCTACATGCGACTGGTGGATGGCAACTCGGAAGCGGAGAAGATGGAGATGTTGGCTAAAGCAGTTGCGCAAGGCAGGGCAGCATGATCAGCAGCCTCCAGCTCAAGAACTTCGTCGCGTTCGCCGACCTGTCCATCGACTTCTCGCCGGGCATCAACATCATCATCGGTGAAAACGGCACGGGCAAAACCCAGCTGCTCAAGGCCATTCTCGCCCTCTGCGGGCCTGAGGCCCGTGCAGAACAGCCCGGTGCACAGCTCGCCGTCAAGCTCTGCCGCCTTTACCAACCGATCAGTGGGAAAGTCGGGGAGCTGCGCCGTAGCGGCACGCGTGGGGAGTCGGTGTTGTATGCAGCGTTTGCACAGGGTCAACAACTCACAGTGCGTTTCAACGGTAGTGCCAGTACCGTCAAGACTCCCAAGATACTGGGCTCTGCTATTGCTCCGGCTACGTTCCTCCCCACCAAGGAAGTGCTCTCCCTTGTGCGTGGTCTCACCGCAGAACAGCCCGATTTAGAAACCATCGAACGTATCTTCGACGATGGCTATCTGGATCTGGCAAGTCAGCTCAAGAAAGAAGGCATTGAAGATCTGCGCAGTAAGGTACAGCTTAACCCTCGCTTTGCCAGCATCGTCCCCCGATTGGCCAACTTGATCGGTGGACAATACCTCTTGGACAGGGGGCGCTTCGTCTTTCAGCCGGGGCGATACGAAGAGAGGGATGCATCGACGCACAGCAGGGGCAAGCATGCGCAGATGTACCAAGACAGCACCGAATGGAAGTTCATTCCAACCAGCAAGAAGCGTCTCTCCAGCACGATGACCGCCGAGGGCTTCCGTAAGATCGGCGTGCTGCAGCGACTGCTCAGCAACGGCAGCCTCACACCCGGCACGGCAGGACCGTTGTTGTGGGACGAGCCCGAGTCCAACCTCAACCCCAAGCTGATGAAAGATCTCGTGCAAGCCCTGCTGGAAATAGCCCGCAACAATCAGCAAATCATCCTCGCCACCCACGACTACGTGTTGCTCAAGTGGTTCGATCTGTTGATGGACAAGGGCAAAGGGGATCAGGTGCGTTTCCATCGCCTGTTCCGCGACGAAGACAGCGACGTTGTTCAGCGAGAAAGCCAATCCGACTACAGCATCATCGGGCGGAGTGCCATCAGCAACACCTTTGCCGAGCTGTATGACGAGGACGTAAAACGTGCGCTGGGGGATGTTTGATGCAGAGCTATCGCGCCGAAAAAAAGGCAGAATTGGAATTCAAATTTCCCGACGAACTGCAATGGGAGGAACTGGACAAGCAGGGAGTGAAGTTGCCCGAACAGATGAAGTTCGTTGATTTGGTGATTGAGCGAGATGACGACGTCCTGCTTGTTGAGATCAAGGATCCTTCGATATCGCGCAGTTCGGATGTGGCGCGTAATTCCTACCTGAAACGGCTTAGAAATAACGCCCTGATATCGGAGGAACTCACGCCGAAAGCCCGTGGTTCCTATCTGTATCTCCACCTTATGGAGCGTGATCAAAAGCCATTCATATACGTGGTTCTGCTGGGGCTTGATGCTTTCGACCACGATGTCCAGAGGGCTGTGATGACGGGGTTTAAGGACAGATTGCTGGCAAATATCCGGGAAGAGTCATTTGAGGCTTGGAAGCGCAAGCATATTGCGGACTGTGTGGTGCTGTCCGTGGAGTCATGGAATAAACACTTCCCGGACTGGCCCCTGACCCGTGTGGTGCCTGTTGAAGCCATCGATGAAAGGGTGGCTGGCCAATGATCAGTCTCCACAATCACCATCCAGCTCAGTGCAACAGCTGCCTGCTACACCGCATCAGCAATGACCATGACCAGGAACTGGTGCATGCACAAGCTGGTGCCCGACAACCTGCGCGGCCTGCTGCGCGACTTGCCCTCGCTGCCATCCCTCCACGCCATTCTGCTCGGCTGGGCGTCGGAGTTGCCGGTACTGGTACAGATGCATGCGCTGCCCGAGCAGTACCGGCCGAAATCGGACGACCCGGATTTTTGGGCAGTTTGGTCAGGCCAGGATTTTGATCTTGCCCAGCCCCAGTGGACACCCCGTTAAGCGATAAACTGCAACGAGGTG
>CAZFFB010000264.1:0-3403 GCA_964517735.1 uncultured Pseudomonas sp. | reverse complement strand
CAGCCTGCGCAAGACCCTGCGCCAGCAGCGCTTCGAGATCAGCTTCGACCGTGACTTTGCGGCGGTGATTGCCGCCTGTGCGGCGCCACGCCTCCAGGCTGACGGCACCTGGATCACCGCGGCGATGCAGCGCGCCTATCTCGAGCTGCACCGGCGCGGCATTGCCCATTCCGTAGAGGCCTGGCAGGACGGCAGGCTGGTCGGTGGACTCTATGGTCTGGCGCTTGGCCGGCTGTTCTTTGGTGAATCCATGTTCAGCCGGGTCAGCGATGCCTCCAAGGTCGCCTTCGTGACCCTGGTCGAGCGCCTTCGCAGCGACGGTTTTGTACTGATCGACTGCCAGATGCACACCGAACACCTGCAGCGCTTCGGCGCCCGGCCCATCCCTCGCAGGCAATTTGCCGAGTACCTGCAGCGCTACAGCGACGCGCCAGGCCCAAGCCTCTGGCCGCCTGCATCGCGTGGCGCCACAGCGCATGGCCAGGTGACTGAGTGACGACAGCCCGGTCCTTGCGCTTCTATGCCTCGCCCCCGCACCCCTGCAGCTACCTGCCGGGCCGGCAGGCCGGCACGGTGTTCGTCGACCCGCAGCAGCCGGTGGACGGCCCGCTTTACGCGCAGCTTTCGGAGCTGGGCTTTCGGCGCAGCGGCCAGCACATTTACCGCCCCTATTGCCGCGGCTGCCAGGCCTGCATTCCCTTGCGCGTACCGGTTGAGCCGTTTCGCCCCAGCCGCCAGCAGCGACGCATCCTCAAGCGCAATCAGGACCTTGAAGTGTGCTGGGCACCGCTGGCCTGGCGGGATGAGTACTACAGCCTGTATGCCTGCTATATCGAGCAACGTCACCGCGATGGCGACATGTATCCTCCAAGCCCGGAGCAGTTTCGCAGCTTCCTGCTCGAGGACAGCGGTTTCAGTCAGTTCATCGAGTTTCGCCAGACGGGCCGGCTGCTGGCGATTGCCCTCTGCGATCGGCTCGAGAATGGCCTCTCGGCGGTATATACCTTCTTCGACCCGCACGAGACCACCCGCAGCCTCGGACGCTTTGCCGTGCTCTGGCAGATCGGCGAGGCACAGCGCCTGGGGCTGCCCGCGGTGTATCTGGGTTACTGGATCGAGGGCTGCCGCAAGATGAGCTACAAATGCGAATATCGCCCCTTCGAGCTGTACCTTGAGCAGCACTGGCAGCGATTCGACAGCCTGCCGCCTCCGGCTGCCTGAGCGCCCTTCTCGCGCCAAACGCCGCCCAGGCGCCGGAATCGTGCACCCGGCGCTACAGTCGGTCCGAAAAATGTCCGTATCCCGCACAGCCTCGTCCGCAGCGCCTGTGCAGCCTGACAGGCATTTGTTATTTTCAGGGTAAACAAGGGGTTAGGCTCCTTTCCTGTTATCGGGTACTACAGAGGTTTGCCGCTTGATTAAAGTGCTACTGGTGGATGATCACGACCTGGTTCGTACCGGCATCCGTCACATGCTGACCGGTGTTGCGGGCATCAGCGTGATCGGTGAAGCGGCCTCAGGGGAGGATGCCCTGTCGCGAGCGCGCGAGCTGCAGCCAGATCTGATCCTGATGGATGTCCGGATGCCCGGCATCGGCGGGCTGGAAGCGACCCGCCGGATCCTGCTCAGCCATCCGCAGATCAAGGTGATCGGAGTGAGCGTCTGCGAGGAGGAACCCTTCCCCTCGCGACTGATGGAAGCCGGTGCAACCGGTTACCTGACCAAGGGCGCGGGGCTGGACGAGATGATCCAGGCGATCCGCAGCGTGCACGCCGGGGGACGCTACCTGAGCCCCGGGGTCGCCAACACGCTGGCCTGGAATACCGTCAAGCCGTCCCTGGATGGCTCGCCCTTCAGCCAGCTCTCGGATCGCGAACTGCAGGTGGCCATGATGGTTGCCGAGGGACTGCCCGTGCAGGACATCTCCGACCGCCTGAGTCTCTCGCCCAAGACCATCAATACCTACCGCTATCGCCTCTTCGAGAAACTGGGCATCAGCAGCGACGTCCAGCTCACCCGGCTGGCCATGCGCCATGGCATCGTCGATGCAGGCCACTGAGCAGCAGCCCGCCGCGGCTTTCGACAGTGGCGCCTTCCTCGCCAGCTGCGCCACGCATCCCGGCGTCTACCGCATGTACGACGCGGCAGAGCGGTTGCTGTACGTCGGCAAGGCAGTCAACCTCAAGAAGCGTCTGGCCAGTTATTTTCGCCAGAGCGGGCTGGCCCCCAAGACAGCGGCCCTGGTCGCCCGCATCGCCCATATCGAGCTGACGGTCACGGCCAGCGAGACCGAAGCGCTGCTGCTTGAACAGACGCTGATCAAGCAATGGCGACCGCCTTACAACATCCTGCTGCGGGACGACAAATCCTACCCTTACGTCTTTTTGTCCAGCGACACCTTCCCGCGCCTTGATATCCACCGTGGCAGCAAGAAGGCCGTTGGCCGCTACTTCGGCCCCTACCCCAGCGGACTGGCGATCCGCGAGAGCCTCAACCTGCTGCAAAAGACCTTCAAGGTGCGCCAGTGCGAGGACAGCTACTACCAGAATCGCAGCCGCCCGTGCCTGCAATACCAGATCAAGCGCTGCAAGGCGCCTTGCGTTGGCCTGGTCAGCGCCGAGGAGTATGCCGAGGATGTGCGACATTCGGTGATGTTTCTCGAGGGGCGCAGCAGCCAGCTGACCCAGGAGCTGGCTGCCAGCATGGAGCAGGCAGCGATGCGCCTGGAGTTCGAGCGAGCCGCGCAGCTGCGTGACCAGATCGCCTTGCTGCGCCGCGTGCAGGAGCAGCAGAGCATGGAAGGCGGCAGTGGTGACGTGGATGTGGTCGCCGCACAAGTCAATCCGGGCGGGGCCTGCGTCAACCTGATCACTGTGCGGGGCGGACGGGTGCTGGGCAGCAAGAGCTTCTACCCGCAGGTCGGTCTTGAGGCTGACGCCGGCGAGGTGCTGATGGCTTTTCTCGCCCAGTATTACCTGGGCAGCGCCGAGCGCGATCTGCCGAGCGAGCTGATCGTCAATACCAGCCATGCAGATCTGGACGCCCTGCAGGCAGCCATCCGTGAAGTGCGCCAGCGCCAGCTGACCATCAGCCATCGGGTGCGGGGCACGCGCGCGCGCTGGCAGCAGCTGGCGGAAACCAACGCTGAACAGGCGCTCAATGCCCGCCTGGCCAATCGCACGCAGATTGCCCAGCGCCTCAAGGCGCTGGGTGAGGCGCTGGGCCTGCGCGAGCCCCCTCAGCGGCTTGAATGCTTTGACATCAGCCATTCCAGTGGCGAAGCAACAGTAGCCTCCTGCGTAGTGTTCAGCACGGAAGGGCCGCTCAAGTCGGATTATCGGCGCTTCAACATCGAGAACGTAGCGGCCGGGGATGACTACGCTGCAATGCATCAGGCGCTGAC
>CAZFFB010000263.1:0-3415 GCA_964517735.1 uncultured Pseudomonas sp. | reverse complement strand
AGCTCGACGCCTACCCACTCACCAAAGGTCGGTGAGCCCTGACGGATATCCACCGCCACATCAAAGGCTGCCCCTGCCACCACACGCACCAGCTTGCCCTGGGCATTGGGCGGCAGCTGATAGTGCAGGCCACGCAGCACACCCTGCTGCGAGCAAGAGTGGTTATCCTGCACAAACTCACCCGGCGATGGCAGGCCTGCGGCAGCCAGTGCTGCCTCGAAGCGAGCCGCATTGAAGCTCTCCATGAACCAGCCGCGCTCGTCGGCAAACAGCGTCGGTTCGACCACCACGACCCCTGGGATCCGAGTCTCGATCAGCTTCATGGATGCACCTCACGCAACAGCGCCATCAGATATTGCCCATAACCGGTCTTCTGCAACTGCTGCGCCTGCTCCTGCAACTGCGCGGCGCTCAGCCAGCCCTGATGGAAGGCAATCTCCTCAAGGCAGGCTACCTTGAGCCCCTGGCGCTGCTCGATGGTATGGACAAAATGCCCTGCCTCTAGCAGTGACTCATGGGTGCCGGTATCCAGCCAGGCAAAGCCACGGCCGAGCATCTCGACGTTCAGACGCTGCGCCTCAAGATAGATACGGTTGACATCGGTGATCTCCAGCTCGCCGCGGGCGGAGGGACGGATCGAGCGGGCGATATCCACCACCTGATTGTCATAGAAATACAGGCCGGTCACCGCATAGTGGGATCTGGGCGATCTGGGCTTCTCCTCGATGCTGATGGCCCGCCCGGCAGCATCGAATTCCACTACACCAAAGCGCTCGGGATCGGCCACCCGATAGCCGAAAATGGTCGCGCCCTGCTCGCGCTGGCTGGCAGCTTGCAAGTGCGCCGAGAAATGCTGGCCATAGAAAATGTTGTCACCGAGGATCAGGCAGACATTATCAGTGCCGATGAACTCCTCACCGATGAGAAAAGCCTGCGCCAGACCATCGGGCGAGGGCTGCTCGGCATACTGCAGCGAGATGCCAAAACGGCTGCCGTCTCCCAGCAGGCGACGAAAGCCTGGCAGATCATCCGGGGTCGAAATCAGCAGGATCTCGCGAATCCCCGCCAGCATCAGCACCGACAGCGGGTAATAGACCATCGGCTTGTCGTAGATCGGCAGCAACTGCTTGGATACCCCGAGAGTGATCGGGTGCAAGCGACTGCCAGAACCTCCGGCGAGGATGATTCCCTTGCGCTGACTCATAGCGGCACTCCTTTGAGCTCATCAAGCATGCGCCGCACACCGGACTGCCAGGCAGGCAGCTGCAGACCGAAGGTGCGGGTGAATTTACAGGTATCAAGGCGCGAATTGTGGGGACGCGGCGCGGGCAGCGGGTAGGCCGAGGTCGGGATCGGGCGGATCTCGCGCACCTGCAATGGCTGACCGAGGGCACGCCAATACTCGATGACCTGACACGCATAACCGTACCAGCTCACCTCGCCGGCTGCCGCCAGATGGTAGGTGCCACTGCGCTCGGGGGCAGCCGGCAAGCTGCGCAGGGCATGGGCCGTGGCATCGGCCAGCAGCTCGGCGCCGGTCGGCGCACCGTACTGATCATCGATGACCTGCAGCGTCTCGCGCTCACGCGCCAGACGCAGCATGGTGCGGGCAAAGTTGTTGCCATGGCCGCCATACACCCAACTGGTCCGCAGGATCAGATGCTGGCAGCCACTCTGACGGATCGCCTGCTCGCCTAACCACTTGCTCAGGCCGTACCGATTGAGGGGGGCGGTAGCATCCTCCTCACGCCAGGGCCGTGTGCCGGAGCCATCAAAGACATAATCGGTCGAGTAATGCACCAGCCAGCCACCCAGCGCCTGCATCTCCTCGGCCAGCAGGCGTGGCGCCTCGGCATTGATCAGTGTGGCCAGCTGCGGCTCGGCCTGCGCCTTGTCCACCGCCGTATAGGCTGCAGCATTCACGACTACGTCCGGGCGCAGATCACGCAGCGTCGACCGCAGGCCGGGCAGATCACTCAGATTTCCGCACAAGCCTGCCTCCCCATGGCGATCCAGCGCCACCACCTCCCCCAACGGGGCCAGCGCGCGCTGCAACTCCCAGCCCACCTGGCCTTGCTTGCCAAGCAACAGAATCTTCATGGGCTGAGCATCCGCGTGGTGTAGTGCTGATCGAGCCACTGCTGATAGGCACCGCTCTTGACGCTGGTCACCCACTCGGGATTGTCCAGATACCACTGCACCGTCTTGCGGATACCGCTCTCGAAGGTCTCCTCGGGCACCCAGCCCAGCTCGCGCTGGATCTTGCTGGCATCGATGGCATAACGCAGGTCATGCCCCGGACGATCCTGCACATAGGTGATCAGCTCGCGATAATGCCCGCCCGCCAGCCCGCGGGCGCGCATCGCGTCACGCACGGCGGGATTGGCCGACAGCGGGCGCAGCTCGTCAAGCAGCGCGCACAGCACCTGTACAACCTCGATATTGCGCTTCTCGTTGTGGCCACCGATGTTGTAGGTTTCACCGATCTTGCCGCCGGTGAGTACCCGATACAGCGCCCGAGCGTGATCCTCCACGTACAGCCAGTCGCGTACCTGATCACCGCGCCCGTAGACCGGCAAGGGCTTGCCCTCCAGCGCGTTGAGGATCATCAGCGGAATCAGCTTCTCGGGGAAGTGGCACGGGCCGTAGTTATTGGAGCAGTTGGTCACCAGGGTCGGCAGACCATAGGTACGCTGCCAGGCGCGCACCAGATGGTCGGAGCTGGCCTTGCTGGCACTGTAGGGGCTGCTGGGCGCATAGGGGGTCTGCTCGGTGAACAGCCCCTGCGCGTCCAGATCGCCATACACCTCATCGGTGGAAATATGATGGAAGCGAAACGCCTGACGCCGCACCCCCTCCAGCGTCTGCCAGTACTGGCGTACCGCCTCCAGCAGACTGCAGGTACCGACAATATTGGTCTCGATAAAGGCGGCAGGCCCGGAGATGGAACGATCGACATGGGACTCGGCAGCCAGGTGCATTACCGCATCGGGCTGATGCTCACGCAGCACCCGTTCGACCTGCACCTGATCACAGATATCCACCCGCTCGAAGGCATAACGCGGACTGAAACGGGCCTCGGCCAGCGACTCCAGGTTACCGGCATAGGTCAGCTTGTCGAGATTGACCACACTGTCGCCGGTGTGGCGGATCACATGACGAATCAGGGCCGAACCGATAAAGCCGGCCCCACCCGTGACGAGAATCTTCATAGCAAAGGCATCCTTGAAAGACACGGCAGACCGAGCAGACCGGTGATGACCTGCGGCCGCCAGCAGGCGTTGGCCAGCGCCCGGAAATCGATCAGCGCGGCTGCAGCCGACCACGCAAAAGGTCGCGCAGCAGCACCACCAGCGCGCCCAGCAGCAAACCAAGCACGATGCCTACCGCAACGATCAGCGCACGTCTGGGCTTG
>CAZFFB010000262.1:0-3447 GCA_964517735.1 uncultured Pseudomonas sp. | reverse complement strand
AAGATCCCCGAGGGCAAGACCACCTGCTCGCTGTGCTCGCGCCTGCGCCGCGGCACCCTGTACACCTATGCCGATGAGATCGGCGCGACCAAGATGGCCCTCGGCCATCACCGCGACGACATCCTGGAAACCTTCTTCCTCAACATGTTCTACGGCGGCACCCTCAAGGCCATGCCGCCCAAGCTGCTCTCCGATGACGGACGCAATGTGGTGATCCGCCCGCTTGCCTATTGCAGCGAATCCGACATCGAGGCCTACGCCAGACTCAAAGAGTTTCCGATCATCCCCTGCAACCTGTGCGGCTCCCAGGAAAACCTACAGCGCCAGGTGGTCAAGGAGATGCTTCAGGAGTGGGAGCGCAAGTCGCCTGGACGCACTGAAATCATGTTCCGTGCCCTGCAGAACGTGCACCCCTCGCAGCTGGCCGACCGCAACCTGTTCGATTTTCAGAGCCTGCGCATCGATAGCAACGCCACGCCGCGCTTCATTGATGTGATGAGCCTCTGAGACAGGGCAGGGCGCAGGCGCTGTAGACGTCAGCAGTCGGGTATCAGGTCACACCTTGGTCGATAAAATTTGCAAATGGGGGGCATAGACGGCATAGTCACGCTCCATCCATTTCTCAACGACACGGTCGTGCCCATGCTTAAACGCCTAGCACCCCTCGTGCCACTGTCCCTGGCCTTCCTGTTGACCGCCTGCGCTGGCGGCGGTCTGCAACACACCACCACACTGCCGATGGCGACTCCCGAGGCAGCCACTGCATCACTGCACAGCCCCATGGCCGTATTCGGGGAGGGTGTGCTGCTGGATGACTCAGCGTTTTATGACGATGAAGATGACGCATCCTTCCTGCTCGATGACCAGCCCTATGAGCTGCCCGCACTCAGCGCCATGCTCGAACGTGGCCACACGCTGATCGGTACACCTTATCGTGCCGGTGGCAGCAGCCTTAACGGGTTCGACTGCAGCGGCTTCATCGGTTTCCTGTTCCGCGAGGAGATCGGCATTCGTCTGCCGCGCTCGACCCGGGAAATGATCAAGATCGATGCTCCGCGCGTCGCTCGGCATGACCTGCAGCCGGGCGATCTGATCTTCTTCGGTGATCGCGGCCGGGTCAATCACGCCGGTATCTACGTCGGTGATGGTGAATTCATTCATTCATCGAGTAGCCGCAGTGGCGGTGTACGTGTCGACAAGCTGGCCAGCCGCTACTGGAACAGTCGTTACCTGCTGGCCAAGCGTGTGGTCGAGGGCGGTAGCGAGTAAGCCTGCGCCTGATTTGCCTCAAGGGCTCATTGCTGGAAACGGTGATGGGCCCTTTGTCATTCTGCTGGAGCGCTGATCCGTGCCGAGTACCTTGCAGCGATGCTGGCGCTTGCAGCGCAGCGAGGGGCGCGGCAGAGTAGCGGATGTTTTTGCAAGCGAGTCGACACCCTCATGTGCCTGCCTGTTCGTCTTTGCCTGATTGCCTGCCTGACGCTCTTGGGTGCCTGTGCCGCGCGCGCACCACAGCCCTCGCCGCCTGTGCAGGCCATGCCGGCATCCGGCGTTGCCGAAAATGTCCTGATGCATGCCATCGGCCTGGTCGGTACACCCTATCGGTGGGGGGGCAACACGCCGGACAGCGGTTTTGATTGCAGCGGGCTGATCGGTTATGTCTACCGTAACGGGGCTGGTCTCAATCTGCCGCGCACCACCCGTGAGATGAATGCCCTGCCCGTGCCGCAGGTGGGTCGGGCGCAGCTGCGTTCCGGAGATCTGCTGTTCTTTGCCACTGGTGGTGATCGTCAGGTCAGCCATGCCGGCATTTATGTCGGCGATGGCCGTTTCGTGCATGCACCGCGCACCGGCGGCACTGTGCGTCTCGAAGCGCTGGACAGCCTGTACTGGCAGCGCACCTACCTGGGCGCGCGTCGGGTGCTGGCTGTCGAGCAGCTGGCCAGCAACCCCTGAGCCTCGGCTGCCTGTTGATGGCTGACGGGCTACCAGGAGCGTTATGCGCATCGCCGGTCAGTCGGTCCTCGAACGGTGGATGGTACGTCGACTTCTCGCAGGTCAGTGATGCCCGGGTGCTGGACATACTCGCCAGCGCCCGGGCCCGTTGAGAGGGTTCAGTCCCAGCGTCCCGGCTGATAGGAGAACACCGGCAGCGACCACGACCAGCGGATGGCCGCCAGGCGCAGCGCCAGGCCGAAGGCGAAGGAGGCCAGCAAGGTCAGGTCGTGGTTGATCTGCAGGTGTTCGAGCAGCAGATAGAGCATCGCCACCAGCATCGATACGCTGGCATACAGCTCATGACGCAGCACCACTGGCACCCGCTGACAGAGGATGTCGCGCAGGATGCCACCGAAGATACCGGTGATCATCCCGGCCATGATCACGACCGGCGTCGAGTAGTCGAGCTGCAGGGCCACGTTGCAGCCGATGATGGTGAAGGCGATCAGCCCCATGGCATCGAGGATCAGAAACACCTTGTGCAGGTGGTGCATGAAGCGCGCCACCAGCATGGTGAACAGGCCAGCGCCAATGGTCAGGTAGATGTAGGGGGGATGCTGGGTCCAGCCGACCGGGAAGTTGCCGAGCAGCATGTCTCGCACGGTACCGCCGCCCAGGGCGGTGATGAAGGCAATCAGCCCGACACCGAACATGTCCATGTTGCGCCGCCCGGCCGCCAGCGCGCCGGACATGGCCTCGGCAGTGATGGCAATGATGTAGATGTAAGTGAGCACGGAGAGACTCCTCGCAGATGGATCGCCTCTCCCTCTGTCCTTGGTACCTGAGAGTTTTCACGGCTGCTAGGCCGCTTTGCCCCTTCGGTGGGCTGCTCGGGGCAGCCACTCTCCAGTTGGCGTGATTGGTACCTTGCAGTTCATGGGCCTGAGCGATTATGGGAGTTTGCGCCTTCGGCGGAGCCGCTTGGGTGACCAGCCGGCTCGCTCTCCTGCAAAGTACGCGGATTATACGATCTGCCGCGGGATTTTGCAGACGTCGCTCAGCACAGCCGCCGCTCCGGGCGTTCGGGCCTTGTCGTTCAGCGTAGCCCCTGATTGATGGCGGCATCCAGCGCTGAGCGCAGACGTTCATCGTAGTGGTAGAGATCGGGGCGAAACTGCACGCGCTGCTCCGGCGTGACGCTCACTGTCCAGTAGGCCATCAGGATCGGCAGGGCAGTGGGCAGGTTGACGTTGCGGGTCTCGCCGCTGGCCTGCCATCTCGCAATGCGCTCACGCTGCGCGGCGCTGCTGCCATCGAGCAGCAGATCGGTCAGTTGCGCGACCTGCTCGACCCGCACGCAGCCGGAGCTGAACACCCGTGGCAGCTTGTCGAACAGTGCCTGGCTCGGTGTGTCGTGCAGGTAGACGGAAAACGGGTTGCTGAAGCGGATGGCCACCTGCCCGAGGGGATTGTGGATGCCGGCGCTCTGGCGCAGCAGGATCGGGCCTG
>CAZFFB010000261.1:0-3451 GCA_964517735.1 uncultured Pseudomonas sp. | reverse complement strand
CTGCCCGGAGTCGGTGGGTCTGCTCGCCGTCATGGGCACCGACGTCGCGGGCGCCGCAGGCCTGACACGACTCGCGTTTGATTTTAGGACGATGGGCCGGACCGCCATCGAGCTGCTCGGCGAGCACTGAGACTGTGCTCAACCTCTGCGACCTTGGTCGCGGCAGCGAATTGGCTGACGGCAGCTATAGTCAGGGATGGTCATGCCTGCTCTGAGCGGAGGCTGGCGGGCGTGATCGCCTGCGCTGGCGCCGTCGAGCAGACAGGCAGATAACAATAATTCCCTGCCCGCGGCCCCTTGCTGGTGTCGTGGATGCTGTGCTGTGAGGTTGCTGCTGATGCTTGCAGAGATTCTGCATTCCCTGTTGTGGCCCATCCTCAGCGGACTGGCCGCGGTATTGCTGGCCACCGCCCAGGCCTTGGGTGTTCTGCCGCTCTGGCTGTGCCTGCCGGCGCTGTTGTTGCTGCCGCTGCTCATCCAGCTGCTGTCACGCCGCGCCAAGGCCGGGCCGGACATCCGAGTACTGGCCCGCCAGCTGTCCCGCTCGGTCAGTGGTAACGCACTGGCCGCAGCCGGCGTGGCCCATTCAGTGCAGGAACTGGCGACGCGCCTGGCCTCGCAGGTCGACTCGGCCGAGCGCATCGTCGGCAGTGCCGAGACGATGATCACGACCGAGGCCCAGACCGCCGCCCTCAGCCAGCGAGCCGCGCTGGCGGCCCTGGAAAGCCGCGAGAGCAGCGATGCCGGCCGGCGGGTGCTGGGCGATACGGTGGAGCGCATGCAGGCACTGCGCCAGCAGGCCGGTACCAGTCGCGCCCTGATCGAGACCCTCTACCAGCGCAGCGAGGAAATCCAGAAGGTCACCGCGGTGATCGAGGAGGTCGCCAGCCAGACCAACCTGCTGGCCCTCAACGCCGCCATCGAGGCAGCCCGGGCCGGTGAGCAGGGGCGCGGCTTTGCCGTGGTGGCCAGCGAGGTGCGTAGCCTGGCCGGGCGCACCAGTGCGGCGACCGGTGACGTGGGGCGGATGATCGCCGATATCCAGCAAAATACCCGCGAGGTGGTGGCCCAAATCCGCCAGCTGGCCGATGAGCTGGTGCTGGGGGTGGGGGAGGTGGAACATGCCGGCCAGCATCTGGACAGCATCGCCACGTTGGCCGCCGGCGTCGAGAACCAAGTTGGCGAGATCGCCCGCGGCTCCGAGGACAATCGCCAGCAACTGGCCCACTTGTTCGAGGCCATCGAGCAGATGCGTCAGGATCTGGCGGTCAGTGATGCCCAGACCCACCGGCTGGAGGAGGAGGCCAACCGCCTCGAGGCCCTGACCGAGGGGATCAGCGAGCAACTGGCCGAGGTGGCCCTCGACGACTATCACCAGCGCATCTACGATCTGGCCCGTGAGGGGGCAGCGGCCATCGAGCAGGCCTTTGAGGCCGCGCTGCGCAGCGGGCGGATCAGTCTTGAGGCCCTGTTCGATCGCCAGTATCAGGTGCAACCGGGCACCGAACCGCCCCGCTACAGCACGCAGTTCGACCGTTTCACCGACGAGGTGCTGCCGGCGATCCAGGAGGCATTGCTGGGCCGTCACGAGGGCCTGGTGTTCGCGATTGCCTGCACGCCAGAGGGCTATGTGCCGACACACAACCGTGCTTTCAGCCAGCCGCTCAGCGGTGATCCCGAATACGATCGCCTGCACAGTCGCAGCAAGCGGCTGTTCACCGACCGGGCCAGCCTGCGCTGCGGCAGCCATCGTCAGCCGCTGCTCTTGCAGACTTATGTGCGCGATACCGGCGAGCAGATGCACGATCTGTCCGTGCCGCTGCATGTGCAGGGGCGCCATTGGGGTGGCCTGCGTCTGGGCTATCGTCCGGAGCCTGCCGGGATGTCCGAGGCGGCGGCTTGAGGTACGCCAGACTATGCTTTATGACTAGATCAGACAGGGCACCGCTAGCGGTGCCTGCCAAGGCGGCGGGCAGGCTGTGAATCGCCCGCCACCGTTCACGCGATGAGCGCTGGACCACCACGACAAAAAAGAGGCCACACACATGATCTACGCACAACCGGGTACCGCAGGTGCAGTCATCTCCTTTAAGTCGCGCTATGGAAACTACATCGGCGGCCAGTTCGTCGCGCCTGTCAACGGTCAGTACTTTGTCAATACCTCGCCGGTTGACGGCTCGGTGATCGCCGAATTCCCGCGCTCCGATGCGGCTGACATCGAGCGGGCGCTGGACGCGGCGCATGCCGCCGCCGACGCCTGGGGCCGCACCTCGGTGCAGGACCGCTCCAACATCCTGTTGAAGATCGCCGACCGCATCGAGCAGAACCTCGAAGTGCTGGCCGTCGCCGAGACCTGGGACAACGGCAAGGCGGTGCGCGAGACGCTGAACGCCGATGTGCCGCTGGCTGCCGATCACTTCCGCTACTTCGCCGGCTGCGTCCGTGCCCAGGAAGGCAGCGCGGCAGAGATCAGCGACACGCTGGCCGCCTACCATTTCCATGAGCCGCTGGGGGTGGTCGGGCAGATCATCCCGTGGAACTTCCCGCTGCTGATGGCCGCCTGGAAGCTGGCTCCGGCGCTGGCCGCCGGCAACTGCGTGGTGCTCAAGCCGGCCGAGCAGACCCCGTTGTCGATCACTGTGCTGATGGAGCTGATCGGCGACCTGCTGCCGCCTGGCGTGCTCAACGTGGTACAGGGCTTTGGTCGCGAGGCCGGCCAGGCGCTGGCCACCAGCAAGCGGATCGCCAAGATCGCCTTCACCGGCTCCACGCCGGTCGGTGCCCACATCATGAAGTGCGCCGCCGAGAACATCATCCCCAGCACCGTGGAGCTGGGTGGCAAGTCGCCGAACATCTTCTTCGAGGACATCATGCGTGCCGAGCCTGCCTTCATCGAGAAGGCCGCCGAGGGCCTGGTGCTGGCGTTCTTCAACCAGGGCGAGGTGTGTACCTGTCCGTCGCGTGCACTGATCCAGGCGTCGATCTACGACGACTTCATGAAGGTGGTGCTGGACAAGATGAGTCGCATCAAGCGCGGCAATCCGCTGGACACCGAGACCATGGTCGGCGCCCAGGCTTCGGATCAGCAGTTCGAGAAGATTCTTTCCTACTTCGAGGTGGCCCGTGCCGAGGGCGCACAGATCCTCACCGGTGGCGCGGCCGAGCAGCTGGGAGGCGGGCTGACCAATGGCTATTACATTCAGCCGACCCTGATCAAGGGCACCAACAACATGCGTGTCTTCCAGGAGGAGATCTTCGGCCCGGTGGTCAGCGTCACCACCTTCAAGGATGAAGCGGAGGCGCTGGCGATCGCCAACGACACCGAGTTCGGTCTCGGCGCCGGGGTGTGGACCCGCGACATCAATCGTGCCTACCGCATGGGACGCGCCATCCAGGCCGGCCGGGTGTGGACCAACTGCTACCACCTGTACCCGGCCCACGCGGCGTTCGG
>CAZFFB010000260.1:0-3467 GCA_964517735.1 uncultured Pseudomonas sp. | reverse complement strand
GGACGACCGCTCCCTTGGCCCGCCACCCGCGCGGCTGGAGGCCCCGGGGGAGCGGCGGCTGACCCTCAAGGTACGCACCCAGGTACCCAGCCTGCTGATGGGCTTCAACGTGCCGGGGCTGGCCAGCAGCGACAACCCCCGCGAGGTGCATGCCCTGCGCCTGATTGCCGCGCTGCTTGATGGCGGCTACAGCGCCCGTCTGGCGGCAAGCCTTGAGCGTGCCCAGCAGAAGGTCAGCAGCGCCAGCGCCTGGTATGACCCCTTCACCCGCGGCGACAGCCTGTTCATGCTCAGCGCCCGCCCCAACATCCAGCGCGGTCATGATCTGGCCGAGGTCGAGGCGGCGCTGTGGGCGGAGCTGGAGCGCCTCAAGCACGAGCCGCCCGGCGCCGAGGAGCTGGCCCGCGTGCAGGCCCAGGTAATTGCCCAGCTGGTCTACGCCCGTGACTCGATCACCGAACAGGCCACCGGCATCGGCCGCCTGGAAAGCGTCGGCCTGTCCTGGCGCCTGCTCGACGAGGAGCTCGATGCACTGCGGGCGGTGAGTGCCGAAGACATCCAGGCGGCAGCCCGCCGTCTGTTCCAGCGCGAGCGCCTGACTCTGGCGCAGATCCTGCCTGAGGAGCACTCATGAAACGCCGTCACCTGTGGGTCCTGCTGATCGCTCTGAGCCTGGCCGCACTGGCGCTGTTGATCAGCCGGCAGGCCGCAGAACCGGCCGCACCGCCGCCCGCCACGTCTGCGCCCGGCGCCGCTGCCGATACCGCCGCTCCTGCGGGTGAGACGCCCGCACCGCGCACAGCGCTCAGCAGCCTGGCCGCCCTCGATGATCAGCCGCCGGCGCGCCGGGCCCTGGACATCCAGCACTGGCGCACGCCCGAAGGGGCCCGCGTGCTGTTCGTCGAGGCGCGCAGCCTGCCGATGTTCGACCTGCGCCTGACCTTTGCGGCCGGCAGCAGCCAGGATGGCCAGCATCCGGGCCTCGCCCTGCTGACCAACGCCATGCTCAATGAAGGGGTGGAGGGTCTGGACACCACCGCCATCGCCGCCGGCTTCGAGCGTCTGGGCGCCCAGTTCGGCAACGGCGCCTACCGCGACATGGCCATCGCCTCGCTGCGCAGCCTGTCCGCCGCCGAGCAGCGTGAACCGGCCCTGGCGCTGTTCGCCCGCGTGGTGGGAGCGCCCAGCTTCCCCGACGAGGCCATCACCCGTCTGCAGAATCAGCTGCTGACCGGGCTTGAGCTGCAAAAGCAGAACCCCGGCCGCCTCGGCAGCCGCGCACTGTTCAGTCAGCTGTATGGCGAACACCCCTACGCCAGCCCGAGCGAGGGCACCGAAGCCAGCCTCAAGGCCCTGCAGCGCGCGCAGCTGGTGGACTTCCATCGCCAGGCCTACAGCGCCGGCAACGCGGTGATTGCCCTGGTCGGCGACCTGTCGCGCCATGAAGCCGAGACGATCGCCGCGCAGCTCTCCGCCGCGCTGCCCGAAGGCCCGGCGCTGCCGGCACCGCCGGCCCCGCGCACACCGCTGGCCGGTCGCACCCACATCGAATTCCCCTCCCAGCAGACCCACCTGCTGCTCGCCCAGCTGGGCATCGATCGGCGCCACCGCGACTACGCCGCCCTGCAGGTCGGCAACCAGATTCTCGGGGGTGGCGGTTTCGGCACCCGCCTGATGGAGGAGCTGCGAGAGAAGCGCGGCCTGACCTATGGCATCTATTCGAACTTCACGCCGATGCAGGTCGCCGGGCCCTTCCTGATCAGCGTGCAGACCCGCGCCGAACAGAGCGAGGCGACCCTGAGCCTGATCCGCCAGCTGGTGCGCGAGTTCATCACACAGGGGCCGAGCGAGGCGGAACTGCGCCGCGCCCAGCGCCAGCTGGCCGGCAGCTTCCCGCTGTCCACCGCCAGCAATGCGGATATCGTCGCCCAGCTCGGAGCGATCGGCTTCTATGACCTGCCCCTTGATCATCTGGAAACCTTCATGGCCCAGGTGCAGGCGCTGAGCGTTGAAGACGTGCGCGCGGCCATGGCCCGCCAGCTGCGCGATGAGGCCTTCGTGGTGGTCAGCACCGGCCCGACGCTGGAGCAGCAGCCGCTGCCCGCCCTTGACGCCCAGGCCGTGCCTGCGCCCACCGACCCGGAGTCCTGATGAGTCCTTCTGCCCCCCGCTCCCGCCGTCCGGCAGCCGCCGCTACCGGCCAGCTGCGCATCATCGGCGGCCGCTGGCGCTCGCGCCGCCTGCAGTTCCCTGACGCGCCCGGCCTGCGCCCGACCCCCGACCGGGTCCGCGAAACCCTGTTCAACTGGCTGGCCGCCCAGGTGCCGGCCGCCCGGGTGCTCGACCCGTTTGCCGGCAGTGGCGCGCTGCTGCTCGAGGCACTGTCACGCGGGGCCGGGCACGCCCTGGCCCTTGAGCTCAGTCCACAGGTGGCGGCTGCGCTGCGCAGCAACCTCAGCCTGTTGCAGGCCGAAGACGCCGAGGTGCGCCAGGTCGATGCCCTGCAGCACCTGGCAACGGCCTGCGCCGAGCCCTTTGATCTGGTGTTTCTCGACCCGCCCTTCCATCGCGACCTGCTGCAACCCGCCTGTCAGCTGCTCGAGCAGCGCGGCTGGCTGGCCAGCGATGCCTGGATCTACACCGAGAGCGAGCAGCCCCCCTCAAGCCTCGGCCTGCCCGGCCATTGGCACCTGCACCGGGAAAAACAGGCCGGTCAGGTGCACTATGCCCTCTGGCAGCGTTGCCTGCCGACGGCCTGAAGCGCAGGCTCGCGGCAGCCTTGGCCGGCACAAGGCGGCTGCGCTACCATCGCCGCCTGAGTGCGCTGCACACCCCCCCAAGGACCCCAGGATGAACCGAGCGCTGTATCCGGGCACCTTCGACCCGATCACCAAGGGCCACGGCGACCTGATCGAGCGGGCCGCCCGCCTGTTCGATGAAGTGGTGATTGCCGTCGCTGCCAATCCGAAGAAGAACCCGCTGTTCAGCCTGGAGCAGCGTGTCGAGCTGGCCTGCGCGGTCAGTGCCCATCTGCCCAATGTGCGGGTGGTCGGCTTCTCCAACCTGCTGGCGCACTTTGCCCATGAGCAGCAGGCCAACGTGCTGATCCGCGGCCTGCGTGCGGTATCCGATTTCGAGTACGAGTTCCAGCTGGCCAACATGAACCGCCAGCTCGCGCCGCAGGTCGAGAGCCTGTTTCTCACCCCGTCGGAGAATTACTCCTACATCTCCTCGACGCTGGTCCGTGAAGTGGCGGCGCTCAAGGGGGACATCAGCCGGTTCGTCCATCCGGCGGTGGCCGAGGCACTGTACAAGCGCCTGCATGGTTGAGCGGCGTCAGTATTCAGCCACCCGCCGCCTGCGGCACAATGCGTTCAACAAAGGCTTTGCATGAGGAACTGCCCATGGCCCTGATGATCACCGATGACTGCATCAACTGCGATGTCTGCGAACCCGAATGCCCCAAC